>NZ_JAJAFU010000065.1 GCF_020480685.1 Deferrivibrio essentukiensis | reverse complement strand
ACGGAGATTCATAAGCAGGGTGTCTAAATAATAAAAATTGTCTGTCCTTTTTTAATTCACGATTTTCGGGTCACGATTTCAGTTTCTCGTATTCAAAATTAACTATGTTCTTATCTTTTGAGTCAAATTCAATACCTACAAGGTAAATTTTTGAAGATTTATTTAAATATTTTTGTGCGTAGTTTTTCTTTTTAATCTGCTTCAAGGCTTCACCTTTATTGGCATTCACCTTAAACTCAATTATATAAATCTTATCCCCTATAAAAACGGTCAAATCTATTCTGCCTTTGTTGGTGACATCTTCACCTATTATCTCAAGACCTAAAGATTGCAAATAGACATAAGTAACAGTTGCATAAAAACCTTCATAATTTTGAATGAAATTGTTGCTGTAATTATTGTAAGGAATTGATGAAAATATTGATTTTAATGTATCTTCAAACTCTTTTAGATTTGCATTTAAAAGGGATAAATAAAGGGAAGACTTTTCTCTGTTTGAGTCAGATT
>NZ_JAJAFU010000064.1 GCF_020480685.1 Deferrivibrio essentukiensis | reverse complement strand
AGTAAATCCTTCCCTTAATAGACAATTGAGGTTATTGGGTATTTACAAAGGTACCTATTATTATAAGAATTTGGAACCTTACAGTAATGCAAAAGACAATGAAATGTTGAGAGAAATAGAGAAGATATATCTTGTCAATCCAACCTATGGTTACCGAAGAATAAAAGCAGAGTTAAACCGCAGTGGATATGCAATTGGAAAGAAGAAGGTAGTGTCGATGATGGGTTATTTAGGTATAAGAGCGGTGTATCCTAAAAAACGAGTTAGATATAACAATCAAATACAAAATAGACATCCGTATTTACTTGATGAATTTAAAGATGATAAGGGTAAGATAATTTTATCCAAATCAAATACAGTGTGGAGTGCTGATATCACATACATAAAGTTAGAAAGAGGTCATGCATATCTTGCGGCAATATTGGATTGGTATAGTAGAAAGGTGCTTTCTTGGAGATTATCGAATACTATGGACACAGAACTCGTGGTTTCTGTAACAAAGAGTGCACTTGAGAAA
>NZ_JAJAFU010000063.1 GCF_020480685.1 Deferrivibrio essentukiensis | reverse complement strand
CTTCTCAATTGCACTTTTTGTTACAGAGACCACAAGTTCAGTATCCATAGTACTCGATAATCTCCAAGAAAGCACCTTTCTACTATACCAATCCAATATTGCCGCAAGATAAGCATGACCTTTCTCTAATTTTATGTATGTTATATCTGCACTCCATACTGTATTTGGCTTGGATAAAATTATCTTACCCTTATCATCTTTAAATTCATCAAGCAGGTATGGATACCTGTTTTCTACCTGATTGTTGTATCTAACTCGTTTTTTTAGGATACGATCCCTTTATATTCAAATAACCCATCATCGACACTACCTTCTTCTTTCCAATTGCATATCCACTGCGGTTTAACTCTGCTTTTATTCTTCGATACCCATATGTCGGATTGACAAGGTATATCTTCTCTATCTCATTCAATATCTCCTTGTCTCTTGCATTACTGTAAGGTTCTATACTTTTGTAATAATAGGTACTTTTATAAATGCCCAATAACCTCAATTGTCTATTAAGGGAAGGATTTTCA
>NZ_JAJAFU010000062.1 GCF_020480685.1 Deferrivibrio essentukiensis | reverse complement strand
GTCAAGAGATTGGAAGAAGTTTTGTTGAATTTAGTATCAAAGGATAAGGATGTAGAGCTTCTTATGACAATACCTGGAGTTGGGTTAATAACAGCAGCTACGATACGAGCGTATACAGATGATATAGGTAGGTATGAGAGTTCAAAGAAATATTCTGCTTATGCTGGACTAGTACCATGGGTTCAAAATTCTAATGAAACGATACATCATGGACGAATAACGAAGAGGGGACCAACAGAATTGAGAACAGCATTTGTGCAAATGGTAATGGGCATGTTAAGATATACAAAAAGAACAGATAATTACAGAATAGTAGCTAAATATCAGGATATGAAAAAGACTAAAGGTTCAGGTAAAAGTATAATAGCAGCAGCGAGGAAATTAAGTACAATGGTATATACAATGTTAAAATCGAGAGAAGTATTCAATACTCAAAAAATGATGATGAATAATGATAAATATACTTTTAAACAGTGTATGGTTTCAAATGGGTAATTAAATAAATGAACGCGTTTGTTTAAAAAAATGTAGACTTTTTATAGGAG
>NZ_JAJAFU010000061.1 GCF_020480685.1 Deferrivibrio essentukiensis | reverse complement strand
AAGTCAGGTGTATTAAAAACTAATTTTTATGAGCCTGAAATACAAAGAGAATATGCTGAAATGTTAAAATATTATGGGAGTTCTCCAATAACATGTAAGGTGAGATATCCTCAAGAAAAAGGTAAAGTTGAAAGTGGTGTAAAGTATGTAAAGAACAATTTTTTTAAATCACTTAAAGAGGATGATTATTATAAGGCAGCTCAAAAATTAAAAGATTGGCAAGATAATAAATGTAACCAGAGGATTCATGTTACTACCAGGAAAGTACCTCTTGAGCAATTTATAGGCAAAGAGAAAGAAGCTTTATTATCTTTACCTATAAAACCATATGAAGTGTTTGATATATCAGAAAGAGTTGTTAATAATTATGGTCATATTACTTATCGTTATAATTTTTATTCAGTGCCTTATATATACGTAGGGAAAAAAGTAACAATTAAGAATAACTCGAAAATTCTTAAAATTTATGATGAATCCTATAACGAGGTAGCAGTACATACCTTATCTGATGGAACAGGTGAATTTATAACTAATAAAGCCCATAATCCGAGATTAACTCAAACTGATTATGAAAATAAATCCCTTTCAATCGGTTCTAATGT
>NZ_JAJAFU010000060.1 GCF_020480685.1 Deferrivibrio essentukiensis | reverse complement strand
ATAAAGAATCCCATATATTTTTAACCAATGGACATTTAAGTAAATCAGAAGAAATTAAGAGGAGAATACGTGGCTATTATAGACGTTGGGGAGTAGAAGAAAGTTATAGATTTGAAAAGCAAGGCTTTGGCATAGAGAAATCAATAATAAGAAATTTTAATTCAATAAGGTCAATGCTTGGTGCAGTAATGCTTGCTTGGTCTGTACTGGTTGATATTAATGAAGATGAAATATTACGAGAAGAAGTAGTTCTTGCCTCAAAACCCGAAAAGAAGAAACGACCTCAGTTTATTTATTATACACTTTTAAGGGGTGTAAGAAATATTTTTGCTGGAGTTAAGACATTATATCTTCACAGGCGACGAAAGAAAAATAAACTAAAACAACTGACAATAGAAGATTTCTTGTTCCCAAAAAGTTCACTATGCCATATAGTATGAAAAAAACGGGGAGACTACAGAATTTGAGTTTGTATTGCAAATATGGTATTATTTAAAATAAAATAATATGATTATTTTGTCTTATCTGTTATTGCTGTATAATTTGTTACTATAAGGATTATCTTAATGAATAACGAAAGGATATTTATTGGAAGGCAGCCTATTGTAGATGCAAATCAATCTAT
>NZ_JAJAFU010000059.1 GCF_020480685.1 Deferrivibrio essentukiensis | reverse complement strand
AATGTCTCCGAATTCTCACTTGTAAACTCATTAGAATTGCTGCTGTATACATCAAGATACAGTGAAAATGTCCTCCCTGATAATGGGCTATAGCATACTGCATGATTTAAATGATAGCCTGGAGAAATACGACCACTACTACCATCCCTCACATTAGATATTAGCTCAAAGCTCTTACCATATGAATGGCTCAAATCTCCACCATCAATTGATATTAATAATTTATCTTCTGACTTAGTCTCTTCGTATACATAATCAATATTATAAACATTAGAAATAAAACCCAAATTCGAATAAGAAAATGTATTCCTTTGCAGTCTCTTAAGTGTATGTTTCACTCCACTTTTTTCATTGAGATAGCCTGATATTTGCGTAAGGTTCAAACTCTTGGTTGCAAAACACCCGGATAACATCTCAAGCAAATACTTTTGTTGGGGCTTTGTAATATAATCATGAAGATTTCTTGTGATGTTAAGCATTTTTTCCTTCACATTTTTAGCAATTTCACCTATCATAAACTGCCTCCATTTTGTTGTTATTGTTGCTTTTTTTGCTAAAAATAACATACAACATTTTGGAGGCATTATCAATCGTAAACAACTGTCAAATATAACTTCTTATATAAAAATGGGGTGATGGCAG
>NZ_JAJAFU010000058.1 GCF_020480685.1 Deferrivibrio essentukiensis | reverse complement strand
CATAAATTTACATACAATCTTACCCTTACTATTAAATTTCTCCATTTTTTAATGTGTGTTTAATTCCACACTTCTCATTTAAATAGCCAGATATGGCGGTAAGGTTTAAGCTG
This sequence comes from Deferrivibrio essentukiensis, assembly GCF_020480685.1. NCBI lineage: Bacteria > Pseudomonadati > Deferribacterota > Deferribacteres > Deferribacterales > Deferrivibrionaceae > Deferrivibrio > Deferrivibrio essentukiensis. The sequence goes on along the minus strand of NZ_JAJAFU010000058.1, from coordinate 539 downwards.
CGAGTAGCAAAACAACCGGAAAGCATCTCAAGAATATACTTTTGTTGTGGCTTTGTAAGGTAATCATGAAAGTTTCTTACAATATTTAATATTTTTTCCTTCATATTTTTGGTAATTTCACCTATCATAAACTGCCTCCATTTTGTTGTTATTGTTGCTTTTTTCGTTAAAATCATGATACAACATCTTGGAGGCGTTATTAATCATAACTATCTGTCAAATAACATTTATTATACAAAATAGGTGATGACAGTCTTTTAATTAACTGAAAAAATAAATTACCTTTTTTGGGGTTCCTTATTAAACACAAAAAGAACTTTCGTTCATTTTTATCAAACAATCCCTTTGTGATTTTTAACATTCAAAGCTTTCCATTTCAACATTGGTTGTTTTGCAATTTGTTCTGTAGTTCTTGTATCATCCGTTAAAATATCAGGTTTAATTTCACCTTTTTCAAATAAAAGATTTAAAAATTCTATTTCTTCAGTTCTAAAGGGTAAAACTTTTGACAAAAAATTCTTACATTCTGTTACAAGTAA
>NZ_JAJAFU010000057.1 GCF_020480685.1 Deferrivibrio essentukiensis | reverse complement strand
AATTTTCGCTGTAATCTTACCTGCATTTTCAGTAAGATGAATATTCATCTTACCCAAAAAATCCGGTTCTAATTTAACGGTCATCTTTTTAGACTCACCATTTTTTATAAATTCTATGATTTCAATTAAGTCATTAACCTTAGTGGGAGAATTTAAATTCATAATTGGTTGATGAGAGGGTGCTTCTATCTTGTTGCTACTAAGTGCTATATTTGAAATATCACTTTCTTTTGAAAATAAACTCTTTATATCATCAGACATTTGAAAGTTTTTTAATCTTGTAATGCCGTTACCTTCTAATTCACTGTCAAAATTTGCCATCAAATTTTTAACATCATCAGCAACTTTGTCATTTTTCAATAATATCTTACTTAACAATTTGTCCAACTTGTTATCAAGACTGTCTATCTTAACATTTTCAACATTTATGTTGCTTTTCAGAATTTCTTTTTTTTCACTCAATATATCTTCAAAATTAGCATCTTTTTTCAGAAAATCGCCTATGTCAACATCCCCCTTTTTGTTATCGGCAAGTGATTTTAATAGCTTTTCAATAGTCGATTTATCGAGCCCGGTGAGTATACTGATTTCTTCTATCAGTTCAGAATCTTGTCTGATATTTTCCGCCAAAGTCCCTAAGTCTTTCAATGAATTGATTTCATTATTTGCATTTAGTATATTTTCTACTAACACATTTAATGCCACAATTAAGTTATTCTCCGGCTCATTTTTTTTC
>NZ_JAJAFU010000056.1 GCF_020480685.1 Deferrivibrio essentukiensis | reverse complement strand
TACTACAAGAAACCTTCATGATTATCTCACAAAGCCACAACAAAAGTATATTCTTGAGATTATTTCAGGTTGTTTTGCTACTCGCAGTTTAAATCTTACCGCCATATCTGGTTATTTAAATGAGAAGTGTGGAATTAAACACACATTAAAGCGGTTGCAAAGAAATACATTTAATTATTCACATCTACTTGCTATTTCAAATGCATATAATATTGATTACGCACTTAAAGAAACAGAATCAGATTCCAGGTTAATAATATCAATTGATGGTGGAGATTTGGTTCACAATTATGGTAGAAACTTTGAGCTTATTAGTAAAGTTCACGATGTCAGTAGTGGTCGTATTGCTAATGGTTTCCACTTAAATCATGCAGTGTGTTATAGCCCCAGTAGCAAACGTTTATTTTCATTATATTTAGATGTTTATAGTTCTAAATCTCAAGACTTTAAGAGTGAGAATACAGAGACCTTAAATATGTTAGATAAATTAAAAGACAAGTTTAGAGATAAGGGCTTATTTGTATTTGATAGGGGTTATGACAGGGGGATAATTTTAAGGCATCTTCTTCGAGAAGATTTAAATTTTGTAATTAGGAGCACAGGCAAGAGGCATTTAGAATATAAGGGCGAGAAGATGTCAGTATATAAAATTTGCAATGGTATAATAAACAGGCGTTACAAGAAGGGTGGTATTTCTTATGGTTATGCAAAATGTTACTACAACAATCGAGCAGTTACAGTTATTAGTGTAAGCTTTCATGGTAATAAGAATAAACTTTATTTTTTATGTGAAGGCCACATAAGTAGCAGT
>NZ_JAJAFU010000055.1 GCF_020480685.1 Deferrivibrio essentukiensis | reverse complement strand
CACTACAAGAAACCTTCATGATTATCTTACAAAGCCACAACAAAAATATATACTTGAGATGATTTCCGGCTGTTTTGCTACTTGTAGCTTAAATCTTAGTGCCATATCCGGTTATTTAAATGAGGATTGCGGAATTAAACATACATTAAAGCGGTTGCAAAGAAACACATTTAATTATTCAAGCCTACTTGCTATTTCAAATGTGTATAATATTGATTACGCATTTGAAGAAACAAAATCAGATTCCAGGTTAATAATATCAATTGATGGTGGAGATTTGGTTCACAATTATGGTAGAAACTTTGAGCTTATTGGTAAAGTCCACGATGGTAGTAGTGGTCGTATTGCTAATGGCTTCCATTTAAATCATGCAGTGTGTTATAGCCCCGGCAGCAAACGTTTATTTTCATTATATTTAGATGCTTATAGTTCTAAATCTCAAGACTTTAAAAGTGAGAATACAGAGACCTTAAATATGCTGGATAAATTAAAAGATAAGTTTCGAAATAAGGGTTTATTTGTATTTGATAGGGGTTATGACAGGGGAGTAATTTTAAGATATCTTCTTCGAGAAGATTTAAATTTTGTAATTAGGAGCACAGGTAAGAGGCATTTAGAATATAAGGGCGAGAAGATGTCAGTATATAAAATTTGCAATGGAATAATAAATAGGCGCTACAGTAAGGAAGGTATTTCTTATGGTTATGCAAAATGTTATTACAACAATCGAGCAGTTACAGTTATTAGTGTGAGCTTTCATGGTAATAAGAATAAACTTTATTTTTTATGTGAAGGCCACATAAATAGCAGC
>NZ_JAJAFU010000054.1 GCF_020480685.1 Deferrivibrio essentukiensis | reverse complement strand
CTCATTACTTAAATTATCTATACTATCAAACATAGGCTTCAAAGCCTGTGCAGCGTATCCATAATATTTGTTATGGTCTTCGAGATCTCTAAGGATGCGCTGCCTTTCTCTTTTACTCTGCAATTGACCACGCTTACTTTCTATACCATAGCCCAACAACAACCCATGTACCTGGTTCTTCAGAGATACTAAGGCCCGAACTAAAATACTTCGGGATTTTAGAACTCTTCGTATATCTTCACTCTCCTGGCTGCACAAAACAGATTCTGGTATCATATCTTTTTCTAAAAAAATCGCTATCGTTTGCGCATCTCTTTTATCTGTCTTATTAGCTGATTCCCTTATAACTTTAAACTTCATCGTATTTATTACTTTTACACCAATTCCTATTTCCAATACTCTATTACGAAAATAACGGGTATTACCTGTCGATTCCACTCCAACTTCTACATCATAACCCATTGCTTCATATTCTTTTAACATAGTACAAAATCTCTCATAGTCACTATCACTTGTACGATACTCCATTATTTCATTCAATTTGCGATCCTCGCTTAAAAAACACACTGTAAATTGCGTCTTATGTAAATCTACTCCAACGCTTAACTTCATGGTTTGCCTCCTCTCATAACATTAGTATTGAATAGCGCCTGTTTGAAGGTGAATCTCTCCATTCTCCTATACGGCCTCTTATCGACCATTGAATGTTACGACTACGGCTCCTCATTCTCCTTCTCGGTCTCGAAGACCATGAAATATGACGAACTGTAGCCTTGCTATCCAAAACTTACTAGTTTCAGATAGTATAATTTAATTCACCTCTCACCATGAAGACTTTTTATCATTCCTC
>NZ_JAJAFU010000053.1 GCF_020480685.1 Deferrivibrio essentukiensis | reverse complement strand
GTTATATAACCTTTCTCTTATTTTGTTAATATAGTTTTCTGCAAGTTCTCTGTCATAAGAAGGTAACTTACTTTTATTTTTTAGATATTCATTAGCATAGTAGGGTATTTGATAAAGTTTTTTCCATCTTAATAAAACTTCTTCATCCGACAATTCATTGACAGAATTCTGATCGATTTTCAAAACTATATGATAATGATTACTCATGATAGCATAACCTGCGATATGAATAGAATAAATTTCCGTAAGTTGCTTCATTCTATCCACAATCCACTGGCGGCGATGGTCAAAATCTTTGCCGCTACTTGAATCAAAACCGCACAAAAAAGCTCTGCGAACGCATCTTGATACACAATGATACCAACTTGTATCTTCTAATGAAACAAAACTGCTTCTTGGCTTGGTCATGGCTGCCTCCCGACGAATAAATTGTAGCAAAATCAGGTTAAGATATCAATAAAAAATGCCCAATAAAAAATGCCTGTCCTTTTATTTTATGAAGATTTATTTAAATATTTTTGTGCGTAGTTTTTCTTTTTAATCTGCTTCAAGGCTTCCCCTTTTTTAGCATCTACCTTAAACTCAATTATATAAATCTTATCCCCTATAAAAACGGTCAAATCTATTCTGCCTTTATTAGTTACATCTTCACCTATTATCTCAAGTCCCAATGACTGCAAATAAATATAAACAACACTTGCATAAAAACCTTCATAATTTTGAATGAAATTGTTGCTGTAATTATTGTAAGGGATTGATGAAAATATTGATTTTAATGTATCTTCAAACTCTTTTAGATTTGCGTTCAAAAGGGATAAATAAAGGGAAGACTTTTCTCTGTTTGAGTCAGATG
>NZ_JAJAFU010000052.1 GCF_020480685.1 Deferrivibrio essentukiensis | reverse complement strand
TAAGAAATTGTAATAAAATAGTTGTAAGTACCTCTTTTCGCTGGTATAGTTGAATTTGCATAAACAACTAACAACCAAACAAAAAGAGGTGTTTAATTATGACTGAATTATTAAAAAAAGTGAAGGGAAAAATTAGAGTAATGGTCCATAACTTTGAAGGTAAGGTAAGTCTACCATATGGTAAATTCATTCTGGAATTAGTATCAGGGGTATTAATAACAGGAAGTTGTAACATTACTGAAATATCAAGAAGCCTGAATGAGAAAATAAAACTTAAAAACACTATGAAACGTTTGTTTAATCATCTTGAGGGTAAGACTAATTTACTTGAATTAGCTAATGATTATTTATTATCACAAGCATCTACTAAAGTAGATGATAGTACAATAATAGCCCTTGATGATGGAGATATAAGCCATTTATTTTCTAATAATTTTGAGCAGTCCTGTAAAGTGAGAGATGGTAGCACAGGTAAATATCTCGAGGGTTATTATTTGAATCAGATAAGTTTATTTGATGACAAAAGTAATCAAACTTATCCTGCTTATCTTGGGATGTACAGCACAGAGAGTAAAGATTTTAAGAGTGCTAATACAGAAGGCTTAAAAAGTGTAGAAAGTTTTGTAACTAATGTTGGTAAAAAAGGCTTATGGGTAATGGATAGGGGCTATGATAATGGAGCTTATCTTGGCTATTTCCTAAAAGAATGTTTAAGTTTTATTGTGAGAATGAAGACCAACCGTCATTTAATTTATAAAGGGAAAAGCGTAAATATTGAAGAGTTAAATAAATCTATAAATAGAAGATATAAAAACGGAAAACATTTTAGATATGGATATTTGAAATGCTTTATAGAAATTAAATCAAAATTATATCCTGTCACCCTAATATCACATAAAGGAGAATTTA
>NZ_JAJAFU010000051.1 GCF_020480685.1 Deferrivibrio essentukiensis | reverse complement strand
AAAATTTGATTAATACCTAAATCCTACACCTGCATAATATTGCTTCATTATTCCATTGAGCAGGCTATCCCCCCTTTTTACATCCATATATTCTATAGAAGCCCCTATAACACCAAATATAAATTTGCCGTATGTAAGGTTTATATCTCCGCCGTATGTTTCACCGGCATTAGTCCCATAACCATAGTTACCGGAAGCATTTATCAAAAACTTATCATTTACTTTGAGCTTCCCTTTTAGCCTGATATTTACCGTATCAAACATTATATCATCACCAAAAGTAGCCAATATCTCAGCACTTTGTGAAATCTTAACCTGCAATCCTTTGTAACCTACTCCAAGGTATAAGTTGAATTTTGAAGTATCTAATATCTTTTTTTGTAATCCGTACGACATAGTAGATATGATTAATACAGGGTTTTCAGCTTTTTCAGAGCCAAGTGCAAAAAATAGCAAGCTCCCCTGACTTTGTATCTCTTCAGTCTCAAATTCGAGTGAATTTGCTTCAGCATATACCCCCCAATTTGGACAATAATCTACACTTAACTTACTAAGAGTTTCAAATTTATTATCAAGGTTTCCATCTTTCAAATCTATACCAAAAGAAGGATTTATCAAAGAATCACCTTTGGAATTAAATTTTACATCGCCGGAATAGTCACCAATACCTGTACCGATAAACATTTCAAATTTTGGGCTATCAAATCCAAAACTAACGGTTGCAACTAACATAATAAAAAAAGTTAATAAAACCTTGTTCATTTGACCCTCCTTAATATGGAAATAAAAGGCCTTCAAAGAAGGCCGATGTCAAAGTTTATTGCTGTTATTCTTTAATTTTTGTTGCTCTTCCTGCTTTGTTACTCTTTCAAAGGCATCGTTTAATGATTTATGTATATAATATATTTCCATATCAAAACTCATATGAGGTGCTTTTATAGAAATTGAGGTATTGCCATCTTTGTACTCAGCATACTTATCACCTACAAAAGGGATATTAGATTTAACTAAAGAATATTTTCCTTTTAAAATGTTATTGTAGTAATCAAAATAGTTTTTTGAGCCTGTCAAAATAACTCCTACAGCTTTTTCATCTTTATCAAATATAATCAACGCATCTCTGATTCCGTCCATATTTAAATTATCCTTAGACACTTCATACATTTTTCCCATCGAATATTTATTGATACCGGTGTATTTCGCCTTAAATTTTTTCAAAAATGTACTTGCA
>NZ_JAJAFU010000050.1 GCF_020480685.1 Deferrivibrio essentukiensis | reverse complement strand
GGTAATGTCAATTTAATTGTGTCAGCCATCACCCTTGAAATCTTTTTATCCATTAAAGGCCTCCTCAAGAATATGTGAGTACCTTAATTTTCTTTGCTGATATTTTAAGCTCTTGTCACTAAAAAATAGATACAAGAATTTATTAGCACTTTCCTCAGAGTGAAAATAACCCCTAACCCTGATATTATCCTTAAGTTCCTTAAAGCATCTCTCAAGCCAATTAGTAGTGCTAAAATAGCTTCTTACTTTAGGATGAAATTTAAAAAAGTAAGAATAATTATTTATTTTATTTCTCAAGTTATTAAAGTATCTATAAAGCTTGCTCCATTTGTTGATAAAGGCAAGCAGGCGACTTTTAGCTTCATCTTCGGTTTTAGATTCAAATACATATTCCAATTCTTTTAATATCTCATCAAAGTGTGTTTTTCTGACTTTATTCTTGATATTTTTCTTCAGGTGAAACCAACAAAGCTGATGTTCTACATCAGGAAATACTTCATTAATTACTTCCGTAAGTCCAGGTAAATCATCACTAATAACCATCTTAACACCTTTTAGCCCCCTGTTACTTAAATTAACAAATATCTCTTTCCATACAGATGATTTCTCATCACCTCCAGGTAAGCAATAAGACAATATATCACGCCTACCATTCTTAGTAACCCCTAACACACCATAAACAGCTTCTTTATCCACACTACCTCTCATTAATGGAACATAAGTAGCATCTATATAAATTACAGGATACTCTTCGGTAAAATTTCTGTTGATAAACTTATTTATAACCTCTTCCGGTATTTCCAAACTGCTACTTACAAATGAAGCTGATACAGAGCTACCTACAAGATTTCTTATCACATCCCCTGTCTTTCTGGAACTTAATCCTGCACTAAATAATGCTCTTACAACATCATCAAGCATAAAAGTAACTCTCTTACGTTCAGGTATTATAGATGGTTTAAAATTACCATCACGAGTCCTTGGTATCTCAAGCTCCATATCTCCCAATATAGTCTTGGGTGTCCTAGTATAGTATCCATTGGCTCTTGTTTCAGAATGTTCTTTTAAGTAGTTTTCTCGCTCACTTACCATTATCTCTTGTATCATTTCCTTGAAATATTTGGATAATTGCTCTAAAATTATATTATCCATTGTAAAGTCCTCCTTTGAAGGTTTTTTATCTTACGTGCTTGTAGATAAATACTACAAACCTTCAAGGGGGATTTCAATGACACAATTTATTTTACACTACC
>NZ_JAJAFU010000049.1 GCF_020480685.1 Deferrivibrio essentukiensis | reverse complement strand
GGTAGTTGGGTATAAAGATATTTACCAGTTAGGAGTTAACAAGAGTAAGTCAATGATAATGAGAGAGATAAGATCTCTTAGTTTAGAAGAAACGAGGGGTTTGTTTGAAGAGGTGTTAAGATTAAAAAGTATCAGGATATTTGCTGCCTCCATATTTTTTGACTTATTCAAAAAATTTGGTATTAGTTTATTTAACGAGATAAAGCTATTACCAACATGGAGGCAGCTATGAATAGTATATATCACAATTTAAGAAAAATCAAATCTGATGTAGCGGCCAGATTACTCATTAGAGAGGTTTTGGCAAAGAACAATGGTAATGTAACTAAGACTGCCAGCATATTAGGAATAAGTAGGCATACAGTTAGGAGGGCAAGAGACGGTAGATTAGAAGATTGTTCAAGGGCTCCTAAGAGGGTAAATAGAAAGTATAGTGATAGTTTTAAGCAATTAATTCTTGTGGAGGCAAAAAATACTGGCTATGGAGCAAGAAGGCTTTCGAAGTATCTGAAGGAAAAATATTCTATACTTATCCAAGAAGATTATATCAAGTTTTTGCTCAGGAAGAACAAGGTAAACAAGAAATACGTAAGGACAAAGAACAACAACAGAAGGAGGCTCTATGACTATGAGAGTCTATTGCCATTTACAGAATTACAGGTAGACACAAAGCACATATTGGATGAAAAAGCTCTTCCTATGGAAGTATATGAGCATATTAAAAACAGATTACTTCCCACTTATGCCTATAATGCCATAGATGTAAAGACAAGGATAAGGTTTACCATGTATGCCCATAGTCTAAATGCCACTTATGGGATATTATTTTTGTTCATCGTGATTCTATGGATGAGATTAAACAATGTAAGAGATAGGATAAGAATACGGGTTGATAACGGTGGGGAGTTTTTCAGTGGTAGCGAGAAAAAGCTTAAGACCTTTAACGATCTTGTATCAATTTTAAATGCTGAAGCATATACCATACCTCCTCGGGCTAAACACTTACAGGGCATTATAGAAAGCTCTCACAAATTGGATGATGAGTATTTCTTTTCTTCTCATGTTCTTACCTGTAATGATGATAGAGCATTTATAAAGAAAGCTCAGGAGTGGCTTAATGTGTGGAACACAGCAAGAAATCATTTTGGAGTAGGTATGAATGGTGACACTCCTTTACAGAAGCTTAAAAGCTTAAAAACAATTATTAATCAAAACATTGTAAAATTCCCAGTTCTCATGTTGGAAGATGTGACAAAATATGTTGGTAATATTTATGATATTGTAGTTAGTTATATCAGTAAACAGTTAATTAACCAGGGTGGTAAATATGTTATTGACCAGTGCC
>NZ_JAJAFU010000048.1 GCF_020480685.1 Deferrivibrio essentukiensis | reverse complement strand
CAATACCTATGATTCCGTATGATATTTTATCACCAATTTGAAATATATATAATGAGCCCAACGCTAAAATCACTGCATTTACAATTATATTTAATACATATTGCCTAAACCATGAAAACACCGCTACAATAGCAAACCCAACAAGAAAAAGATAAGATATTCCCCCCATGTGATACCCTGCCTGAAAAAGCTGCATATTCTGCCCCATAAAGACTTCATTCCATTCTGCAAAAGGTAAAAACCAGCAAATAACTCCAAAAATACTTAAAACAACTCCAAAAATTTTTTCTTTCATAGTTTCCTCCTAAAATGATTATCATTTAATATAAATATGTTACGCATTATTTTTGACGCTCTTAGATTTTATACATTTTTTTACTGTTAAATTGCCATGTGAGCCTCCCTAAAATATTAAATTGGCTATTTTGCCCTACGCTAAATATAAACGGACAAAATGATAAATTTTAAAAAATTATTTTGCTCTTTTTTTCAAAATTTCTGAAATAAGCTCAATTGACCAGTCTGCAACGGCTACTCTATTGTTTAAAGTGTCTGGAGCATAAGAATAAATGTTAGTACCCTTAATATCTTCATCCTGATTTATTTTTCTTATGATAATCTTTAATTTATTTATAAGTGCATTGTGAGCAGTAGTCCTCCTTTTATCCATTTCCATATAATCATCTTCAGTAACACCATACCTTGCAAGCTCCGATATACAAATCGACTTATGATAATCCAAAATTGCCTCAATCAATTCTTTAATATCTTTAGAGTAATTTTCATTTAACAGCTCTTTATACTGCAATAAATTTTCCAATGCTGACAATTTTTCCATACTGCCTCCCTTTATTTTTATTTCCTATTTATAGGATAAACGGATAATTTTGAATAATTTTTAATGTAGCAAATTTTATTTTTAAAAAATCCTCAAATATCTGTTTATGAATAGTACAACGCAAAAAGGAGGACTTTATGGGACTTTTTAAGTTTTTAGTAAATATTTTAAGCAACTTTGAACTTTCAAAATATGAGTACTACTCTGATGACAATTATAGCAGATGGAGCAAAAACACAGATGATAATTCTGACTATTACTCTAATTACCATTACAGTCAATTGGATGAATATAGTGATGACTATTCTGACATAAATTCGGCGACAGGGTTACCTATGATAGGTGAAGTTGATGTGGCAGGGAATACTTATGGCACAAGTGATGACGATTATTCTTTTGATAATAATTGGTGTGATGATAGTTGGAATAATTTTAGCAGCTTTGATGATTCTTTTAACAATGATTATTAATAAAGGGAGGAATTTATGAGAAAAATTTTATCTGACAAAAAACAGCTTATTGAAATAGGTTATTCAACTCTTGGAATATTAGGGGCAATCGGGGGATTTTTTACGTACTACATAATTAATTCCATTAAGATAATAAAAAAGTATTCTTTAACAAAGAGATATAAAAGTGTTAGCTATGGGTTAAAAGAAATGCGTTAGAA
>NZ_JAJAFU010000047.1 GCF_020480685.1 Deferrivibrio essentukiensis | reverse complement strand
TTGTCCAAATTTATTGATGTCTTTGATATATTGAGATTTATTAACATTAAGTGTTGGAATAAGCTGATTTTTAAGTTCATTTATATCAAACACCACATCGTCGATAGAAATTGTTCTCCAGTCTTTCCTGCTCATAGCACCATAAACTGTAAAAGCTAAACGTAATTTTTCAAAATTTATATTCAAGTTTTTACTGATCATAAATACATCAAACAGGTCTCTGCTTTTTCCCCTCGTTAACAATGCAACAAGTTTGCCAGCAATTAACTCATAATCGTTAATGACTGGAATTTGACTGGCTTGCCAAATCCCAATAGACTTTGAATTCAATGATTTTATAGACCATATTGGTATTCGGTACATAAAATTTATATCTACCTCTAAATTACTCGTTTGTCCCAATACACTATTGTAACGTAAGAGCCATTTACCACCAGCATGCTCATCTGGTAATTGTTTTACCAGAAAACCTCCTTTTCTAAAAATATCCTGTAAAGCGCTCTCTATTAGTTGTCGCTCTACAAGCATTTTATCTCTTTCTTCAGTTCCAATGTAATTCAAATCAATATCAACAGATAGTCTGGGAATATCAAAAATAAAAAGATTGAGTGCCGTACCACCTTTCAATACGAATTTCCCTTTTAAAAAAGGATGTTCATTTAAAGTGTTTAATAATTCTAAAAGGTATATTACTTTTTCTAACATATCAGCTCTAAATCCTGTTTTTTCAGATTCTGACATTAATCTTTCATATGATACAATCATACTACTTCAGCCCATCCTCTTTCTATAATCTCAATTGGTACAATAAGATTCCATTTTGAAATAAGTTTACAGGGTTTATTTTTGTTTTTATCCATATAGTGAGGTTGTTTTGGTTTCAACTTACATAAAATATCCAAGTGTCTCTCATCAACCATGAATTGCTCCTTATGCTGCTCTAAAAAGAAACCAACTTTAGCAGCTAAAGTAGAGTTGTTTAATAATCTAACATATTCTATGATTTTATCGACATTATAAAACTCTACAGATTCCAGTGACCTCCAGATTTCTTCCCATCCACCTGAAATTTCAGGTTTATTTAAAACATCAACCAATGTTCTTTCTATGCTTGTTATACGAATGTTTATTCCCGCTCTATCTTTAACTGTGACCTCAAAATCTTCCATGTTCAGTTTGTGAAGTGCCTCTGGTGTTTTTAACCCTTTAAAAACAAAATTTTTGAATCTGTATAATTTCGGTAAGGATGAGGTATAGAAAAAAGTTTGCCATGTTGAATAAGCATATCCATAAAACTCCAACGCTGTGTGATGGGATATCACAGAGTCTTTAGATATTTTTGCCGTTATTAAAAATGGATCGGGAATAAATTTTTCTTTTTTAACACCAAAAGGAGCTACAGCATACAACCCTCTTTTTATAGATATAAGCCTACCTGATTTCTTATAGTAATTCAAAAGCGATTCTTCTGTTTTTTTACTGGTTATTCCTAAAGATAAAAGATATATTTCAAATTCTTTTGTAGTAAATACAGGATGTTGCCTAAAAAAAGCTTC
>NZ_JAJAFU010000046.1 GCF_020480685.1 Deferrivibrio essentukiensis | reverse complement strand
TTTAATCCTGCAATAGGAGTTGCAAGCCACCTTTAACTTGTTGTAGAATAATGTTTAACCCATAACAAAAAATACACCAAGGGGGTGACTTGCAATGGGTGGAATGATACCAATAAAATTAAAAGAAAGCAAAGAAAAAATTACGCCATTTGGTGGAGCTATAGTATTAAGTGAATTGCTTAAGAGTCTTGGAATAAGAGACTATATTGATAAGAATCTTCCTTTACCTAAGTCAAATGCAGGCTTGCTACCTTCTTCTAAAATAATACCAGTTTTATTATCAATGATACTTGGAGGCAGAGGTTATTCAGATGTAGATAAATTAAAGTCAGATAAAGCACTTTGTGAGATATTTAATCTTAAAGTTGTTCCTGACAGTACGACAATAGGTAGATTTTTTAAAGAATATTCAGGAGAATCTTTATCAGTTGCAAATAGTACTTCTATCAAAGCGATAGGCACTTTACTTTCTACTATAGCGATAAAATCATTAAAGCATTTAAACAAGAAAGAAGTTACACTTGATATAGATGCTACTTATATGCAAGTGTATAATGAAGAGGCTAAGATTTGTTACAAGGGATTTAAGTCTTATAGTTCATTATGCTGCTTTGTATCTGACATAGGTTATTGTATTGACGAAGAGTTCAGGGAGGGAAATATATCAGCTGTTACAGGAATATTGTCCCAATTAAAAAGAGCCTCAGATAAATTATCATTATCAGGCATAAAAGTATCTGGATTTCGAAGTGATTCAGCAGCATATCAAGCAGATATAATAAATTACTGTAATAGTGCGGGTATAGAATTTTATATTGGAGCAGATAAAGACATATCTATTCTGAATGGGATTGCTAATATTTCTGAAGATTCATGGAGACCTTATAAAGACCGTTATGGTAGTTTAGTTGATAACGAAGAGGTCAGTGAATTTATTCACAGTATGAATAAGAGCAAAGAAAGCTTTAGAGTTGTAGTTTTAAAAAAGAAGCTCATAAAGCCTTCTTTAAGTATACCTGAATTATTAGGTGACAATTATGTTTATAAAGCTATAGCAACAAATTCTACCAAATCTGCAGAAGAAGTAGTTCATTTCTACAATAAGAGGGGTGAGTGTGAATATTATATAAAAGAAGCTAAATACGGATTTGATTTAAATCATTTGCCTTCAGGTAGTCTTGGTGCAAATGGACTTTGGTTTAAGGTAGGCATGCTTGCCTATAATTTAATAATCTTTCTTAAGAATAACATATTACAAAGTGATTTTGTAAATAGGCAGGTAAAAAGTATCAGATATCTGATACTTTCTATTGGAGGCAAGTTAATATCTCATGGCAGGCAGATAATATTGAAGTTATGCTGTGATTTAGGAATGTTAAAAAGAATACAATTTTGGAGGAATGAGTGCTTGAAGATTTGATATCTTGTTAAAAAAGGTTTCTTATTGATTTTGTTTAGGAAGTTGACAGTGGAGGTGCATCCAAATATGGGCTAATTTTTGTAAAATTATACTATTTTATGGGAGAAAATATGACGTAATTGAGTTTCTACATAAAATTTAGTGAAATAAGATGGTCTTAAATGCATCAAAATACCACAATTAACAAAAAAATATTTCTATTGCAGGATTAAAGATCAATACA
>NZ_JAJAFU010000045.1 GCF_020480685.1 Deferrivibrio essentukiensis | reverse complement strand
ATTTCCTGGTTTATGAAATCCTTAAACGAATACATTTCCCGCCGTGCCAATAAAGAAGATGGCACAAGAGGTCACTTTTGGGAAAGCAGATTTAAATGTCAGGCCTTGCTTGATGAAAAAGCAATATTGTCTGCTCTTGCCTATGTTGATTTAAATCCTATTCGTGCAGGAATCTCAGATTTACCCGAATCATCAGATTTCACTTCCATAAAAGAACGTATAGAATGTGAAAAAGAATCAAAAGTTCCTGATAAATTAATGAAATTTGATACAGAAGAAAAAGAAAAAAACGCTATTCCTTTTGGATTTAAAGAATATTTAGAACTTGTTGATTGGCTTGGCAGAATCATTAGAGAAGATAAAAAAGGTAGCATAGACAAAAGTAAACCTAAAATCTTAGAAAGGCTTGGTATATCTGTCGACGGATTTGCCGAATATTCAGATAAGCTGCTGAAAGAATTTGGAAATGCTGTTGGGTCTCCGGAACTTATTCTTAATATTTGTACTTCGAGAAATCTTAAAGGTATTAAGGGAATTAAAGCAGCTAAAAAATTATTTGCGGCATAATACTTAATTGGATTTAAAGAATAAAAGGAAGTCAAAAAAAACATAAATTTTTTCTCCATTTATTTAACTCCCTCAATCCCTGCATAACTCAAAATAAAATCTGTTGACAACAATTACTCAAGCCAATATTATTTTAATATGAAAAAGTTACCTATTGGGATACAGACATTTAGTAAAATTATTGAAGGCGATTATGTCTATGTAGATAAAACGGAAATAGCCTATAATCTTATAAATGAGTTTTCTTATGTCTTCTTATCCCGCCCTAGAAGATTTGGTAAATCGTTGTTTCTTGATACCTTAAAGGAACTATTTGAAGGCAATAAAGAGCTTTTTAAAGGGCTTTACATTTATGATAAATGGAATTGGGAAGAGAAATATCCAGTTATCAAAATAAGCTGGGATGGTAAGAATAGAACCATAAATGACCTGGAGCAAAAATTAAAAGAGATTTTGAAGGATAATCAGGAAAGGTTACAAGTTAAATGTGAAGATGAACTGGATTTGATAATCTGCTTTGAAAGACTTATTAAAGAAGCTTATAAAAAATACAATCAAAAAGTAGTAATCTTAGTAGATGAATATGACAAGCCTATCCTTGATGTTATTGAAGATTTAGAGCAAGCTAAGCTACACAGAGAATTTATCAAAGGTTTATACTCTGTAATCAAAGGCAGTGATGCTTATATAAGGTTTACTTTTTTAACAGGAGTTAGCAAATTTTCTAAGGCCTCAATATTCAGCGGTCTTAATATGCTGACAGACATATCTTTAAATGAGAGATACGGGAATATCTGCGGCTATACTCAAGAAGATTTGGAGACAGTATTTGCTGATTATCTAAAAAATGCAGATATGGAAAAAATCAAAGAATGGTATAACGGCTATAATTTTTTAAAAGATAATGTTTACAATCCTTTTGATATATTACAATTTATTGCAAATGGTTTTAAATTTAAAAATTACTGGTTTTCAACAGGCACACCTACATTCTTGATTAAACTTATCGAAAAAAATAAATATTTTCTGCCAAAGTTGTCTGATTTGATAGTAGATGAAAAGTTGGTTGATAGCTTTGATATAGAAAATATCGACATAGAAGTGATTTTGTATCAGTCAGGATATCTGACGATTAGTGAAGTAAGAGAAACTCCATTTGAAACCATTGAGTATAAACTGTCAATCCCAAACAAGGAAGTTAAAATATCTTTAAATGATTTTATCATAAAATATTTATTGAATA
>NZ_JAJAFU010000044.1 GCF_020480685.1 Deferrivibrio essentukiensis | reverse complement strand
CTGTCTTTGACACTTTGATTTTATAAGTAATTGTAGATAATAATTTTATTATTTTAGGTTTGTACATTTTGTCACTACAGGTGATTTTTAGATTAAAATTTCAACTCATCAGGGGTGGAAAGATTTTTAGGCGGTGGGATTCTAAGTGCTCTTAATATATGACTACCCAAACTGCCAAATTTAGTTTTAAGCAGATAAGTCTGACCCTTAGATTCAAATCTTGCAAAATTCATAGAGTTAATTGTACTTCTTACATCTCTCGATGATGCTTTTATATCAGCCGTTCTAAGCTTATGTTCCAATGTCCTCTCAAGTAAAAATGCTAAAAAGCAAACTACAAAGTGCCCTTTAATACGCTTCTCCGTCCAATGAAATATCGGACGTACCTCTAATTTACTCTTCATTATTCTAAAAGATTCTTCTATCTTCCACAAATTGTGATATGCATCTATTACATCTATCTCAGATAAATTCGTTTCACTTGTCTGTATACCATAATATCCATCAAAGCGCTCATCCTTCTCAATCGCAGCCTCATCAAGTTTATAACATTTTTCTTTGTTTGAGGATTCTTCCTTTAAAAACTTCTTGCCACCTCTCTTAAAAGAGGATTTTATCAATGATTCATTTTCAAGCAAATGATTAGCCTTGTCTATAAGTCTTTGCCTGTCTGCTTTATCCTTCTTACTCCTTTTAGAAGAATATGTTACTATTAACTTCTCATCCAAAACAGCTACAGAACCATTACCCAAAGAAACTTTATTCTTGTAATCTATACTCTTATATTTAAAAATATCCTCTTCATCCGATTTTATAAAATTGTAACCTTCATCCATAAATATCTCGGATTGAATATCTGATGGCAAACTCTTTAGTCTGCTTGCAACTATATAATCAAATCCATTATCTTTTATCAGCTTTAAATTAATCTTACTGTTTAAGCCCCTATCTGCAACTATTATAACTTTATTTAAATTAAATCGTTCATTTAATTTAAATAATGCCTTCTCAAGGGTCTTACCCTCAAAAGTATTCCCAGGAAATAGTTCATAACCAATAGGACGACCTTCCATATCAACAAGTAAACCAAATACAATCTGTACCTCATTAAACTTACCATCTTTACTAAAGCCAAATTCTCTTAAACTATCTGACCTGACACTCTCAAAATAAAAGGTCGTTACATCATAAAAAACTATATCTACTTTTAAATTAAATACGCTAAAATTTTTATAAAATAATTTATCCTCTAAAAGCTCCTTATGTTCTGACAATATATCAAGACTTCTATAAAAATGTTGAAGCTCTACTGTAGGAATATTATAATATCTGTCCTGATTTGCATAAACCCCAAGCTTACTCTTAGGCTCTAATAAGTGCTCTATTACCATACGGAAACAACTCGATTTTAAATCAAACTTAGCTTTACCGTTTTTCTGTATATCATCAAGTGTCTTATCCAACTCAAACATCTTCCAGAGCTTTTCATATATCTTATAGCCCCAGTTCAGTACATCAGCATCAGATATATCTTCAAACTCAGGTTTAGTAGATTCAGAAATCTCTTCTCTTATTTTATCTATTACAGTCGCAAAAGATGGGTCTTTTTTTAGGATATCTAATCTGCCTAAATTAAATAGTACTTTATGTCTTGGGACACCATTGTCGTCTCTATATGATTCTACAACTTGCAGGTAAGTATATTGTTTAGAGCGAGTTTTTTTCAAGTACATGGCTATATATACTACAAAAGTAGTAAATATGTCAAGAAAAAAATGCATAAAAACATCAATATAAAACATATTATCTATCAATAAGTTGCCACTACAAAATATGGAGCACAGAAATTAACACCCCTGTATTTACTGGCTTCTTGCCACTTTTATTGGAAAATTTTCAAGTGAAAGTGTCAAAGTCAG
>NZ_JAJAFU010000043.1 GCF_020480685.1 Deferrivibrio essentukiensis | reverse complement strand
CTTTCAGCTGTTGCAAAATTTGCAACAGTTGAATTTCTATCTAATTCCCAAAAAATAAAAGCAAATAAAAGAGGCCCATAAAAGGGTAGGCACTTACAAAATTGTTACATTTAAACATACCATTTATACATGATCCTCAGGCAGAGCAGGCGGGTTATGCAGAGGTAGCGGCTGATAGAAAACCGTCATCTAATAAATTAATTCATTTGCAATAAGCTCAGCCTGTTTTAAGACAGTTTCGGTGGCAAGTTGCTGCATATCTGGTGGGTAACCGTAATGTTTTAAGGTTCTTTTAATGATTACTTTTAGTTTTGCTCTTGCACTTTCTCTTATAGTCCAGTCTATTGTTGTATTTTCTTTTACTTTTTGAAATAAAACTGCGGCAAGCTCTTTTAGTTTCTCTTTCCCCATCAGCTCTCTTGCACTTTCATTGTCTGCAACGGCACAGTAAAAAGCGTATTCGTAATCTGTCAGCCCCATCTCTTCTGGCTTTTTATCACTCTCTTTTATCTCTTTTGCAAGGTCTATAAGTTCATTTATAACTTCGGCTGCTGTTAGAAGTTTGTTGTTATATTTTCTAATTAATTCTTCCAATGACTGCATGAGAGTTTTGCTTTTTACAAAATTTACTTTAATTCGACTTTTTATTTCATCATTTATAAGTTTTTTTAAAGTTTCAATCGCCAGATTTTTATGTTTCATTTCTTTTATCTCTTCCAAAAATTCATCTGATAAAATTGAAATGTCAGGTTTTTTAAGTCCTGCTGCATCAAAGATATCAACTATACCATTTGATGATAGAGCTTTGTCAATAATCTGCTTTACCGCTGTCTCATAGTCAATTGTCCTATCTATACCGGTATCAAATTTTATAAGTCTTGATTTAACAGCCTGTAAAAATGCTACTTCCTCTTTTATTTCCATTGCCGCAGGATGAGGCACTGCTATTGAAAATGCTTTTGATAGTGCTGTAACGGCATCTATGTATCTCTTTTTCCCATTTTCAATACTGAGTATAAAATCTTCTGCTTCAAGAATAATATTTAACTTTTGTGAAGTATCAGTATCAAAATATCTTTTATAGTCAAAACCATAAAACATATCTCTAACGACTTCTAATTTTTCAAGCAATATTTTTACAGCCTCATCTTGAAGCTTAGCAGGGTCACCTTTTCCTCCGCTTTCTGCGTAAAAAGAGAGTGCTGCCTTTAAATCAGAAGCTATGCCAATAAAGTCAACAATAAGCCCGCCTGTTTTGTCCTTATACACTCTATTTACCCTTGCAATTGCCTGCATTAATGTATGCCCTTTCATTGGCTTATCAATATACATAGTATGAAGGCAAGGCACATCAAAGCCAGTCAGCCACATATCTACAACAATTACAAGCTTTAGCTCATCTTCAGGGTCTTTGAATCTATCAGAAAGTGTCCTTCTTTCTTCTTTTGTTAAGTAAAATTTAGAGATTTCAGGCTCATCAGAAGATGAGGCTGTCATTACTACTTTTATTTTTCCTTTTTTCAATTCTTGATTGTGCCATTCGGGACGCAAATTTATAATTTCTTCATAAAGATTTGCAGCAATTTTGCGAGTCATGGTGACAATCATCCCTTTTCCATCCATAACTTCAAGACGACTCTCAAAATGACTCACAATATCTTTTGCTATCTCTTTTATTCTCGGCTCAGCTCCTACTAATGCCTCAAGTTTTGCCCATTTAGTCTTAGTACTTTCTATCTCTGATAATCCTTTTTCGTCTAATTCTTCTTCATATTCTTCTATGAGTTTTTTACCTTCTTCTGTTAAGTTAATTTTTACGAGCCTGCTCTCATAATAAATAGGGACTGTCGCACCATCTTCCACAGCATTTGCTATATCATAAATATCAATGTAATTTCCAAAAACTGCAGGGGTATTTCTGTCGGTCTTCTCAATAGGTGTGCCTGTAAAGGCAATATAAGTCGCATTTGGAAGGGCATCTCTTAAATATTTGGCAAAGCCATATTTCAAATCTCCGGTTTTTTTATCAACTTTAGCTCTAAATCCGTATTGTGTCCTGTGTGCTTCATCAACAATGATGATAATATTATTTCGATTAGACAGAGTTTCATAAGTATTACCTTCTTCCGGCCAAAACTTATGAATTGTCGAAAAAACAACCCCACCGGCTTCTACCTTTAAAAGCTCTTTCAGGTGCTCTCTGCTTGTAGCCTGAACCGGCTCCTGTCTTAAAATTTGCGTTGCTGATGCAAAAGTATCAAAAAGCTGGTCGTCAAGGTCATTTCTATCAGTTATAACAACAATTGTTGGGTTATTGATTGTCTGTATTGTTTTTCCTGAATAAAAAAGCATAGAAAGTGATTTGCCTGAGCCTTGTGTATGCCAGACAACCCCAGCTTTTTTATCCCCCTCTGTCTGTTGTGCTACGTCAGGTAGACCATAGGCCAAAGGGGATTCTTTTACAAAAATTGTGTTTTTACCTATAGCTCTGATTGTTGAATCTACTGCCTTATTTACTGCATAGTATTGATGATAGCCTGCTATTTTCTTTGTCGTTTGAACAATTGTTTGTCCATTTTCATCTTCTTTCTTAGCTTTTTCAAACAGAATGAAATATCTGATATAATCAACAAGCGTTTCTTTGTTTAAAAGTCCCTTTATCAAAGTTTCAAGCTGGCTTACAAGGTGTGATGCTTCCTTTTTCCCATCTTCAGTTTTCCAATACATAAACCTGTCGTATCCCGCAGACAAACTTCCCATCTTTGCTTCAAGCCCATCTGAAATTATCAAAATCTCATTGTATATAAAAAGTGAAGGAATTGTTTGCTTATAGGTTTGAAGCTGGTTATAGGCTGATTTTATGGTGGCATTTTCATCTGCCGGATTTTTAATCTCCATTACAACAAGCGGCAGGCCGTTTATAAAAATCACGATATCAGGCCTTTTATTTTTATGATTTTCTATAACTGTAAACTGGTTAACTACCAAAAAATCGTTATTCTCAGGATTTTTAAAATCAACAAGCCATACAATATCCCCTCGCTCAATCCCATCTTTTTGATATGAAACTTTTATTCCTTCCGTTAGCATTCTGTGGAATATTTCGTTATTTGCTATTAAATCTGGTGTGTGGATTTGTGTTAGTTGTTTTATAGCATCATCTATTGCATTCTGAGGTATGTTTGTGTTTATCCTTTCTAAAGCAGCTTTTAACCTATCGAATAAAATCACATCTTCAAATGATTTTCTCAGTGGATTCTCCCCGTCTGGTGCAATGTCTCCACCAAAAAGATAATCATAGCCTTGATTTTTTAAGAGGTCTATGGCAAGGTCTTCAATGGCTGATTCGGTTAGTTTAGGCATTGTCAATCCATTTCATTTAAAGTTATATTTATTTTTTCTTTTTTCAAATGCCTGTTCTCCTCCTTCTAAAATATCACAGACATGTTCTTTAATACCTTGTTTATATAAAATCTCATTTATTTCATCTTTAATAAAAGTATTTTCCAAAGAACCTTGAACATATTCAAATTTAAATTTTTTATTTTTTGTTTTTTCTCCATTTTGGTTAGCTACAATTATACATTCTGCATCTGTAGCAACTGCTAAATTTGCATTATGAGTAACAATTATTATTTGTCTTTCTTTTTTCTTTTCTTTTAAAAACTTTACTATTTCATTATAAATTGATCTGTTATCTAAATCATCTTCTGGTTGATCTATTAATAATGGACATTTACTATTATCTAGTTCAATAATCAATCTTAATAAAACAAAAGATTTTTTACCTTGAGACATATCAGAAATTTTGTCTCCATCATAAGTAACTGAATAATTTATTATAAACCAATCTTTTATTAGTTTTTGTATAACTTCCTTAATATTATCATTGTATTGTTTTTTA
>NZ_JAJAFU010000042.1 GCF_020480685.1 Deferrivibrio essentukiensis | reverse complement strand
AATGCAAAAAAAAGCAAAAAAAAGGAAAGCAAAAAAAAGGACAGGCACTTATAAATAGTCCTTTTATTCTCAAAAGGATATCCTTTTTAATTGTATTTTGATTTGTTATTAAATAAAGAACAAGAATATAAATTAATTTGAGATAATTTTGCTAAATGTAGATAGAAAGTGAACAAAAAATTACTAAAATTAAAACTAAATTTAAAAAGATGCAATCGTAATGGCCACGGTTAACGAAAAAAACAAATGTAAATATATCATATCAAATACCCAGGCCAACAGATTACGCCGCAAATATTTTTTTGGCGGCTTTAATCCCTTTCATCCCCTTGAGGTTTCTTGTTGTATAGAGGCGGTGGATGATTTCGGGAGACCCTACAGCGTTGCCAAATTCTTTCAGCAGCTTATGAGAATACTCCGCAAAACCATCAGCGGATATACCAAGTCTTTCCAAAATTTTAGGTTTATTTTTATCAATGCTGCCTTTTTTGTCTTCTCTTACAACTCTTCCAAGCCAATCAACAAGCTCTAAATATTCTTTAAATCCAAATGGGATAGCATTTCTTTCTTTTTCTTCCGTATCAAATTTCATTAGTTTATGAGGTACTTTTGATTCTTTTTCACATTCTATACGTTCTTTTATGGAAGTAAAATCAGATGATTCAGGTAATTCAGCAATACCTGCGCGAATAGGATTTAAATCAACATAGGCAAGTGCAGACAATATTGCTTTTTCATCAAGCAATGCCTGACATTTGAATCTGCTTTCCCAGAAGTGACCTTTTGTGCTATCTTCTTTATTGGCACGCCGGGAAATGTATTCGTTTAATGACTTCATAAACCAGGAAATATCATATAATCTTTCTCTTATCTTGTGAATGTAATCTTCTGTAAGCTCTTTTTCGTAAGTAGGTAATTTACTGCTATCTTTAAGATAAGTGTTTGCATAGTCAGGTAATTTATATAGTTTTTTCCACCTACTCAAAACTTCTTCATCCGTTAATTCAGAGACAGCTTCTGGGTCAATTTTAAGGACAATATGATAATGATTACTCATAATAGCATAGCCAGCAATATGGACAGAATAAATTTCAGTAAGTTGTTTCATTCTATCGACAATCCACTGGCGGCGGTGGTCAAAGTCTTTGCCGGTAGCAGAATCAACACCGCACAAAAAAGCTCTACGGACACATCTTGATACACAGTGATACCAGCCGGTATCTTCAAGGGAAACAAAGCTGCTTCTTGGTCTGGTCATGGCTGCCTCCTGATGGATAAACAATAGCAGATTTGGGTAAAAAGGTCAAGAAATAAATGCCTGTCCTTTTATTTTGTTTTATTTTGCCATCCATCACGCAAAGCATAAATACCGTCTTTTACATAATGATATACGCTTAAATAATCCGCTATCCTTCCTCGCTCAAATATTGCCTGTAGATTTTTTACCGCCAATCCCATGTATTTCTCCCCTATTTTACAATTTTGCTTTCAGGCAGATATGGCATAAGCGGATTAAACTGTTTGCTCTGTCTTAATATTTTTGTCTGTTCGCTTTCTGGAATAAATAACCAGTCAGATTTTTTCCTAACCGCATAAATGTAATGGCTATATACTAAATCGCCTGTATCAGTTTTATATGGAGCAATCCAGATACTGATAACTTCATCAGGTTGTCTTAAAGGAATGCCCTCGTCGGCTCTCAAAGCTTTGTATAATGTCTCATTGCCGGTTGCTAAGATTTTAAGCTTTGTGTTTTTATCTTCAATTTTTGCCTGTTTTTTAAGTTTTTCATATTCTTTACTTGCCCTATAAACGCAATCGTTATATTCAAAATTCCCTTTGTTTTCGCTTGAATTCTTTAGAAATCCGCATTTTTCTTCAATGTAAGTATCTTTGTCAGGCAAATCTTTAAACTTTAATGTTTCAATATTATGTCTATTCTGATAAACTGTTGTAACATCAGCGCAAACTCCTGTGCCTTTGGCAGGACATTTAAATTCAGTTGCTCCCGGACTAAGCATCTTTGCGCAACCTGAAAACATTACCGCGAAACTTATTAATAACATTATTGCTGGTTTTCTCATTTCTTTCTCCTTACAAGATCAAATGTAGCATAATAAAATCTACCGCCTTGTGATGCTGAAACATTCATCTCAAAGTTATACACACCGACACAATCTGGAAATTTCAAACATATATTTTCTGTCGTTTTTAATAGCTCTTCAATACCAAGACCGACATCCATATAAAGCGGTTGAGTTCTATAACTATAAGCCATCGTAATTAACTCATATCTGCTATGATCAAAATCCGTCTTTGCCATTGTTATATCCCTCGCAAAAGCTACCGTTGAAATTATTAATAAAAACGCTATAAAAACGCTTTTTTTCATCACTCTACCTCCTTTATGTCATAGTTTATTGTTTGAACTATTTTCTTCTTATCTAAAATTAGCTCTTTTCCGTCTTTAATAACCACGGTTACTGTTCTGCCAGCTCCAACCTCAATTACAGGAAACATACTTTCGGCCATTTTCATATAAAAATCAGCGAGTCTTTTCATTGCTTCGCCTACCCCTGTGTATCCGGCAACCTGAAACGCTTTATCTGGATCAATTGTCGTTACAGAACCTTCTGGAGTTACGCTAATATTGCTTGCAGTTGATGAAAATGCTTTTGCAACACCCTCAGCAAAACCAGCAAGCAACGCTTTTGCCAATACAGACCCTTGCTTTGATACCAGACGGCCACGAACACCAACCTTGCCATCCTCCCCTATTATCCATCCTTCAATATCCGTATCGATTACCTGCTTGTCTTTATCTATACAGGACAGTTTCACTAATCTGATATAAGCCCTTTCGCTTGACAAATCGCCTCTGCCCGAACCTAAAAGAAAACAGTCAACAATGTCTGTTGAGTAATTATTTGGCAGTATTGCGTCTTTGTTTATGTTGATTAATACAGGCTGAGGATTACTCGTTCCTGCCTGCATTGTTGGAGCGTCAAGACCTGTTAGCAATATACCCTCAAAAAAACTGCCCGATGGAATGTATATGGATTTTTTTGGTTTTTCTTTTTTTGCTGTGGCAGGTTCCTGTGCAGGTTTGTATACTCTTATTCCCACATCTTTCTTGTTTGCAGAATTATTGGTTAGTCTTTTGTCAAAATTAGTATTCGCATTAATTTTTTTTGTATAAGCAACTTTGTTGTTATTGTTTTTTGGTGCTGGTGGTGGTGGAAGTAAATTTAAATTGAATTTAGTTGCTTTAGTTGCTTCTGGTTCTTTTTCCTTTTTTTCTTTATACTTTGCTAAAACTTCTTTCTCTATCT
Source organism: Deferrivibrio essentukiensis (assembly GCF_020480685.1). Lineage (NCBI taxonomy): Bacteria > Pseudomonadati > Deferribacterota > Deferribacteres > Deferribacterales > Deferrivibrionaceae > Deferrivibrio > Deferrivibrio essentukiensis. The sequence goes on along the minus strand of NZ_JAJAFU010000042.1, from coordinate 1,071 downwards.
GTTTTGCATCTTCTTTTTTTACCATTTCTTTTGCATCACTAATGGTATTTTGATTTTTGTATGTTTCTATAACTTTCTTCTGTTCCTCAACCGTCTTTTTTAACTGTTCATTTTCTTTTTTTATTTTCTCAAGTTCTGACTCAATATATACTTTCCAGGAATTTCTTTTATCTTCATCTGTAATTATGGAATCTTTCCGGACAACTCTATTTTTTTTAGCAAACTCTTTTACCTTATTCGCATAACTAAAATAACTGTATGCAATAATACCTAAAACAACAACTATTGCAGCTATACCGATATAAATTCTTTTTCTATTTAAGATGTCTTCGTTTGTAACCAACCCATCTTTGTTAAATAAACTTTTAATTTTATCAAGCATTTGTCACCTCACAATATAGAGTAAGGTCTCTTCGCCTTTTGCAAGATTATGGTTTTCGATGCTGATTGCCTTCATACCAATCATATAAAAAAAAGGTTCTTCAAGATATAAAGCCTTATCGGAAATATTTTTTACTTTCCAGACTTCAGCGCTATACTTATAGCCCTGGTATGTTCTAAGTTTTGTTAATTCCAGTTCGTTAGTTTTGATTGTTTCATTATCCGCTTCTAATACAGAATAACCTTTTACTTTTCCTGTTTTTGAAATTGACACGATAATGTTCCTTATCGCTTTTTCATAAGGTATAGATTTTTCTTCTTCATAGACTTTTTTCATCTCTGCTGTTTTGTCGGTAAACTCTATCGTTTGTGATGGAATGTCTTTTGGATTTAAAATAATATTAATTGTCGTTTCATCAGGGTCATTCAGCATAATGAATAATTCGGTTGGCACTTTTTCAATTAGTTTTATAAAAACATTTTTACCTCTGATGTTCATAGATAAATCTTTGCTTGATTGGACCTCTTTAATTTGATATGGAAATCTCAAAAGATTGACGTCTTTTATCGATGCGTTGATAAATTTGTTACCTACAAGCTCACGAAAATCTTTTTTGATGACGCTAGCATATATAGTTGATGTAACACTTATAATTAAAGCCGTAAAAATTAATAATTTTTTCATTTTAC
>NZ_JAJAFU010000041.1 GCF_020480685.1 Deferrivibrio essentukiensis | reverse complement strand
TAATTTGTGTATTTTTATATTTTAACTGTAACACGGAACGATCATTCACAACAAGAATAGTCTCCCAATCAATGTAACAGTGAGCTGTATAAAAAATTTAGAAATGCCAAATGGAATATTGCGTAATTCGTGATTCGGTTCACTGTACCGTAACGTTTACACGTTTTCTGCTTCCCGCATTATGCATCACTAAAAAATGAACGGCTATTCGTTAAATATTTTAACTTTTATTTGAAAAATAAGATTCCTTATGATTGAATTTTACCAATGGGGGCTAATGTTTAGGGGGTATGAATGAAAAATCTTATATTAACAATACTTTTTGTAATACTTATCACAAGTTTTGCTTTGGCAAAAATAAATATAAATACCGCATCTAAAGAAGAGCTGGTGCAGTTAAAAGGGCTTGGAGAGAAAAAGGCCGAAATGATAATTGAAGCAAGAAAAGTAAAACCTTTTGCGTCTATTGACGAATTAAAAAATGTCAAAGGAATCGGGGATAAATTTATAGAGAATAACAAAGATAATATTTGCGTAGGAGCTGATTGCAACTAAAATAAAAACAGCCCCCAGGTATAATAGTTCTACGTTCAACGTTAGTGATAAGTGTTAAGTATTAAGTGCTAAGCAAATTATAAGCATATTATTTATTTTGACTGATAACAATCTTTACAAGTCTGAAAAACTAACATTATCATTTAAAATCCATAATCCAAAGTCCATAATTCCTAACTCCGCGAGCATCCCCCTTGCCTAATTCAATATTTTCACTTATATTTTATGTAAGAAGTATTATTTACTGCGGAGACAATTATGCAAAAACTAAAAAAGCTCCCTATAGGTATTCAAACCTTTAGTGAAATAATTGAAGGGGACTACATTTATATTGATAAAACTGAAGAAGCTTATAAACTAACTCAAGAATACAAATATGTTTTCCTATCCCGTCCTCGCAGATTTGGTAAATCTTTATTTCTTGATACATTAAAGGAATTGTTTGAAGGCAACAAAAAGCTTTTTGAAGGTCTGTATATTTATGACAAGTGGAATTGGGATGAAAAATACCCGGTAATACATATAGATTTCAGAGGAGATCTTTTGTCCCTACAGTCTTTGAAAGAAAGGGTAAGAAAATCTTTAAAAGATAATCAAGAAAGGCTCAAAATAAATTGTGAAGAGAAAAATAACCTATCTATTTGTTTTGAAGAGCTTATTCAAAAAGCCTCAGAAAAATATAATCAAAAAGTAGTCGTATTAATAGATGAGTATGACAAACCTATCTTAGACGTATTAGATAATATTGAGCAAGCAAAAGAACATCGGGAATATATAAAAGGTTTATATTCTGTTTTAAAAGGTGTAGATGCTCATATTAAATTTGCATTTTTGACAGGCGTGAGCAAATTTTCCAAGGCATCTATCTTTAGCGGGCTCAATATGCTCACGGATATCTCCCTCAATCCAAAGTATGGCAATATTTGTGGCTATACCCAAAAAGATATAGAAACCTCATTTATGCCTTATTTTAAAGATGTGGATTTGGAAAAGGTAAAAAAATGGTACAATGGTTATAATTTCCTAAAGGATAATGTTTATAATCCCTTTGATATTTTACAATTTATCAGCAATGAATTTTTATTTAGAAATTACTGGTTTGAAACGGGGACACCTTCATTTTTAATCAAATTAATAAAAGAGAGAAATTATTTTTTGCCAAAGCTGACAAATTTGATTGTAGATGATAAGTTGCTTTCCAGCTTTGATATAGAAAATATTGATTTGGAAGTGATACTTTATCAATCTGGTTATTTGACAATTGAGAAGATGATTGATACAGGCAGGTCTATAGAATATAAGCTAAAGATACCAAACCTTGAAGTCCAGATATCATTAAATGATTATATTCTTCGCTATTTTTTTAATCATAAGGAAGTAACATATATTCAAAATCAAACTTTTAGTGCTTTACATAACGCTGATTTTAACATAGTAAAAAATAATCTAATTTCACTATTTGCCTCAATTCCATATACAAATTTCACAAAAAATAATATCAGTTTATATGAAGGCTATTATGCTAGCGTGATTTATGCATATCTTGCATCCCTTGGGATAAATATAATCGGTGAGGATATTACAAATAAGGGCAGGATAGATTTGACACTTTTTGTAGGGGATAAGATTTATATCTTGGAGTTTAAGGTTGACGGGCAACAAGGTGAAGCTTTAAGGCAAATCAAAGAAAAAAATTATGCTGAGAAATATTTAAATGAAGGCAAACAAATCTATCTTATCGGCATCGAATTTAGCTCTGAACAAAAGAATGTAATAAATTTTGAGTGGGAAAAAATTTCATAAGGGGAGCTAATCAGCTTTTTGACCACTTGAGTTAAACGTTTGCCATTCTCTTCAAATACTCACCATACCCACTTTTGATAACGCTATCAGCCAATTTTAACAGCTGTCCTTTTGTAATCCAGCCGTTTCTGTATGCTATCTCCTCAATACACCCAATCTTAAGCCCTGCCCAATAGCTCTACAGATAATCTCCTTTTTTCAAGATAAGCATCAAGCATTAGCTTCTAACTACTAAGTTAAATTGTAAAATACTTATTACTTAGCACTTAGTGCTATAAATTCACAGCCTCCCATCCACAATTTCCTTATTAAAGAATCCCTTTATGTCATAAATTACAACATTAGTAGATGATTTTGACAATTCTTTTTCAATTTCCTTAAATTCTTTATGTGCAACTGCAAGAATAATGGCATCGTAATGCTGAATGTTTAATGTTGAATGTTGAATTAGCTCAAGATTATATTCCCTTTTTACATCCTCTTTATCAGCCCAAGGGTCGTATACATCAACATTACAGCCAAAGTCGGTTAGCTCATTTATAACATCCACTACCTTTGTGTTTCTCACATCAGGACAATTTTCCTTAAATGTGATGCCAAGCACCAATACTCTTGCACCTTTTATCGTATACCCTTTTTTAATCATTAGTTTTACTACCTGATTGGCAACATATAACCCCATGTAGTCATTTATCCTACGGCCGGCAAGAATCATCTCCGGATGATATCCAAGTTCCTCTGCCTTATGTGCAAGGTAATATGGGTCAACTCCGATACAGTGACCGCCTACAAGACCAGGCCTGAATGGCAAAAAGTTCCACTTTGTACCGGCAGCCTCAAGCACCTCCAATGTGTCGATATTCATCTTGTCAAAAATCATTGAAAGTTCATTGATAAAAGCAATATTAATGTCTCTTTGAGTATTCTCTATTACCTTGGCAGCCTCAGCCACTTTGATTGAAGATGCCACAAATGTACCTGCCACTACCACTTGAGAATAAATATTATTTACAATATCAGCCACCTCTTTTGTACTGCCTGACACGACCTTTTTTATTTTTGAAAAGGTGTGCTCTTTATCCCCGGGATTTATTCTTTCAGGGGAATAACCTACAAAAAAGTCCTTATTATATTTAAGGCCACTAAACTTTTCCAAAACCGGCACGCAATCCTCTTCGGTGCAACCAGGATAAACTGTCGATTCGTAAACAACGATATCCCCTTCTTTTAAAACCTTTCCCACTGTTTCACTGGCACTGATAAGAGGTCTCAAATCAGGATTTTTGTGTCTGTCAATCGGGGTTGGGACTGTTACAATATAAAAGTTACAATCTTTTATTATGTCAATATTATCGGTAATTTTAAGGCCACAATTATTGGCATCAAACTCTTTAGTCAACACCTCTTTAAGTTGATCACTCGTAACCTCATGTGTAATGTCTTTACAGTTACTTAATTCTTTGACCCTCTTGCCATTTATATCAAAGCCTACTACTTTAAATTTCTTGGCAAATTCTACAGCCAAGGGGAGACCAACATAACCAAGCCCTATTACAGCAATTTTTATATTGTTCGTACGAAGTGACATAGCTGCTCCTTTCTTAAGTTCAAAGTTCAAGGTGCCCCGTAATTTGCAATTCGTAATTTGTAATTCGTGATTCGCTTTCCGCTTCACGTTTCACGTTTCACGAATAACTGTGTTGTAACGTTTACACGTTTTAACATTGAACATTGAACGTAGACCTCAAAAAAAAACGCCCCCGAGAGGACTCGAACCTCTGACACCAGGATTAGGAATCCTGTGCTCTATCCTCCTGAGCTACGAGGGCAAAATTGTTTATCTATTTGTCTTTCAGAGGCTTATATGATTTTTTACACTTTTTGTCAACCGATAAAAATTGTTAAAGATTAGCAAGTTTAGATGATTTTTGATAGCAAACTAGTATCTTTCAGGAACATACTCCGAAAAATATTGAACTTTTTCGGAGCAGAAGTCAATAATTTCCACAAAACACGTATTTTACTGTAACGTTCCAACGTTCTAACTTTATAACTTTTTAACGTTCCTATGGTTCCCTACACACGGTTTAATAAAAGACTCTTATTCCCTGTTTTTCCAATAGGTTGGTTTTTTGTTTAACTGTATAACTGCCAATATTATAATTTGCTCATCTTTCACAGAATAGATAATGCCATACGGAAACCTA
>NZ_JAJAFU010000040.1 GCF_020480685.1 Deferrivibrio essentukiensis | reverse complement strand
ATATATAATCTTTAAAATAGACGGGACATTATCTATAATCTCAAGAATTTTATCTACTTGCTCTTGATCTTCCGCCACTACTATCTTGGCGTTTGTCTTTTTTAAAATATATTCTACTTCACTAACTATAGAATCTTGATAAATTCCCACAGGATAGGCTCTTAAAAGCTGAGAAGCTATTTCTGAAATAACCCATTCAGGTTTGTTATCACCTACAATTGCAACCGTATCACCATTTTTAAGCCCGCACTCTTGGAAATAATAGGCGACTTTAGAAATAAGCCCCAAATAATCTTGCCACGTATATTCATTCCAAATACCATAGTCTTTTTCTCTAAAAGCTACTCCAGTCGGGTTTTTAACATAATTATCTAAAAGATAAGAAGGGAGCGGCTTTAAAACTATATCCATTTTTCCTCTCCAAGATATGCAGAAATAACCCTTTTATCTTTGGCTACATCTTCAGGCAATCCTTCACAAATTTTTTCCCCAAAATCCAGTGCCATTACTCTATTTGACAAATCCATTACAACACTCATATCATGCTCAATCAGCACAACCGTAACACCCATCTCCTCATTTATATCAATAATATACCTTGCCATATCTTCAGTCTCTTCACTGTTCATTCCAGCCATAGGCTCATCTAATAAAATAAGCTCCGGCTCAAGGCAAAGTGCTCTTGCAAGCTCAACCCTTTTTTGAATACCGTAAGATAACTCAAACACATGTTTTTTTCTGTATCCTGAAAGATTAAGAAAATCTATGACCTCTTCCACTCTCCTTCTGTGGGCTACTTCCTCTTTTAAAGTTTTACCAAAATAAAAAATAGAAGACAGAAGACCATAATTTAAAAAATTGTGCCTTGATAACATCAAATTATCCAATACTGTCATCCCTTTAAAAAGCTCTAAATTTTGAAAAGTCCTCACCAAACCATAAGAAGGTCTTTTATGGACAGGCATTTTAGTAATATCCAAACCTTTATACGTAATCTTCCCTTTATTAGGGAAGTAAATACCTGTAATTGTATTTAATATACTTGTTTTTCCAGCTCCGTTTGGGCCGATAATTGAAAATATCTCCCCTTTGTAAACTTTAAATGAAACACCTGCAATAGCAAGAATCCCACCGAAACTAAGGTAAACTTTATTCAAATCAAGAATAACTTCGTTATTTATACTCATCAATCTCCTCTAACCTTGGAAATCTATTATAATACAAATTATATTATACAACTTTATTGCTTATTAAATTTATAATAAAAAATACCAATGTAGTCAATTTAAAATTCAGTTTAACCAAATTTTGTTAAACTGCACTTAATTTTACTTTAAATTTTTTAACTTTTGCTGATAGATAGACAGTTTTCTCACCTGCTCAGGAAAAAGTGTAAATGCTTTATTTATAACTTTATCGGCCAAATCTGCTTTTTTTAGCTTAATAGCTGCATCAATGTACGCAAAATAAAGCTCATGGTCATTAAATTCATCCAACTTTATATCTTTTAATAATTTAAAGCCTTCAACATAATCATTTGATTTTATAAGCGCCAAGGCATAGTAAGCTCTTATCTCATCGTCAAACTGGAAATTTTCATACGCTTTTTTAAACGCATCAACAGCATCATACAGTTTACCCATATTTAAATAAACTTTTCCGCTACTTAAGTACTGTTCCGCAGCAAATATCTTCTTTGCATCAATTCTTGATTCGGAATTGGAATTAGCATTGGTGGACTCACCCACAAGTGTATCATAGGCAAACTTGATTGTTTCAAACAACTCATTTGCTATTTTTTTTGCCTCATTATTTTGAAACAAATCGGGGTGATACTTCTTAGAGAATTTAAGATATTTTTGTTTCAAGTCCTCTAAATTCAGGCTTTCTTTATTAACGCCAAATAGTTCTTGCGGTGTTAGGTCTTTTATCTCTTTTAAAAAGTTTTTCAACTGTTCCGCACTTAACTCCTCATTTTCCAGCTCCCTAATATATCCAAGCTTAAATAAAATATTTAAGAGTATTAAAAATCCTGTATCTAACCCTTTCAATTTTTTAGCCGGAAAGATATTCTCATTAAATTCATCCAACAACAACTTAACACAACTTATATTTCCAAACTCTTCAAGAAGTTTTGTAGAGTCTTTTACAAGCTCGTAATTTTTTGAAAAATCTATTTCATTTTCGAAATACACCTCATCATTATAAACAGCAAAAGCTGTCATATATAATAAGTTAAAGTTTAACGAAATATCATAAGGAAATGTTTTGCCGTGAATAAATATTGCAGAAATTGGTTTATGTTTTAAAACCTCATAAAAAATCATACTGGAATATACTTCAAAAATACCATTTAACTCATCACTCAGCATATTCTTTTCATCTATAAGATATTGAATAATATCGCCTATATCTCTGTAATTTGATGCAAATTCCACATTAAATTTTCCAGACTCAATAAGATAATTGCCTAAAGAGTACTTGTCGGTTGTGGAGTAAATAAATTTTAACTTGCCACCTGAAAAATATGCTTTGGCAGATATTGCTGCTGTTATTATCTCCATCTCACCCGTAAGCTCTCGGGAATAAATATTTAAAATAGAATTTATTACATTCAATGTAAACAATTCGGTCTTATTTTCTTCTCTCTCTTTCAATAGCAAAAGACCGTATTTATTTAGCTTATCAACAATTAGATACAGTTCATGCCTATCAACATTAACAACCTTTTCCAGTTGAACTATGCAAGGATACTCATCTATTCTTGAAAGAACAAAACCTTCTGTAGGGGTAATATAAATCTTTTCATCTAAAAATTTTAATCTGTTCAAAGCAAAACAAGAGTTGTCCCCACCAAACTTTTTATAAAAATACTTTGTTATAAATATCTTAAGATTATCATAAAATTTTAAAACTTGTTCTCCCTTGTAACCCTTTGAAATAATTGTCTTAACTTTTTTATAAGACTCATAAATTTTTCCTTTATTAAAAAGTTCAAGCGCCACCAAAAAATCCAAAATCGGGTCATTAACACCTGGCGTGTCAGAACTCTCCTTTTCTCCTACTATTTTGTATATTTTACTTTTCAAACCCTCATAAATCAGCTTATAGGTCACAAAATCGTCCCCACCTCTCAAAAACAATACCTCTTTGACAGATTTTTCTCCATCAAAAAGGCCAATCTTATCATTTTCAGCATCAACCACTTCAATGATTGAATTATCATTAAAATACTTGAGCATATTTTTCATTTCGTCACTTCTTCTAAGCCCTTCCATCAAAAGATTTTCTACTGACACTTCCGTTGCAGTGTTGACCTCGATATCCCTTTCATTAAAATTGAAATATCCATTTTTCCAGGTTAAAAGGTAGTAAGCGATTTCCTCTATCTGATATAATATCGCTTTTTCTAATTGTTTTTTATTTATAAATTTATTCTCTATAAATATCTGTCCAAGCGGCTTTCTGCTCTTTTTTTGGATACTTAAAGCTTTTATTAGATGAGTTTTAGTTATCATTCTGTATTTTAATAATATTTGTCCAAGAAGAAATTTAGGATTGTTAGAGCTGGCATAAACTATTTTCCCTTTTTTAAATATAAAACTGGCGTCCTCACTTTCATGCTGAATAAATAACTCTCCAGACTTATTTGCCATAGCAATCCACTGAAAAACATCGGAAAGAGGCATTGATAATAAATCACCAACCAGACCTTTTTTAGATACCACATAGCACCTCAATTAATTCATTGTGTATTATTTTATTTGATGCAACTATATATTCGTCTTCAAAAGAAAAATTACCACCATTCATATTTGATATTTTACCACCTGCTTCACTAACTATCAACACCCCTGCAGCTACATCCCAAGGTTTTAGTCCACCCTCATAATATCCGTCAAAAACTCCGCGAGCTACATAGCACAAATCTAATGAAGCAGCACCAGCCCTTCTAACCCCTCTTGAGTTACTAAGAATTTTTTCAAGCTTTGCTAAAATATCTTTTTTATTTTTTTCAACAAACCCATAAGGGAAACCTGTCGCCAGTAATGAATTTTCTATCTTGCTTTGTGTAGACACAAAAATGCGGCTCCCATTTAAAAAAGCACCTTTACCTACCTCTGCGTAATAAAGTTCATCCATTATAGGGTTAAATACAGTAGCGGCTACAGGGTTTAAGTTTTCATAAACTCCTACAGAGATACCAACAAAAGGGAATCTATGCACAAAGTTCGTTGTACCATCGATTGGGTCGACTATCAAACACTTCTCTTTAAAGCTTAAATCAAGACTTGTTTCCTCCCCAACAAACTTATAATCTGGCAATTGTTTATAAAAATATTTTTTTAAAAACTCCTCTATCTTTAAGTCCGTTTCAGTTACTAAATCGGCTACCCCTTTGTTTGATACAGTCTTTGGCCTGTAAAAATCTTCTTTTAAAATTTCTCCAGCCTTTTTTACACCGTTTATCAAAATATCTTTCACAGTTACTCCATACACATACTAATAACTTATGTTAACAATTAGATACAATAATGTAAACTTTAATTTTAATAACCATATTTTTATGCACATCTTTTAAGCTTTTAAAAT
>NZ_JAJAFU010000039.1 GCF_020480685.1 Deferrivibrio essentukiensis | reverse complement strand
TTGGATTTGCAATAGTGCCGCCTATCTTTGTGTTCATGTTTAAGGTTTTATCTTTGACATTTAATTTCAGATTAAGTCTACTTGTATAAATGTTTTTAAAATTTACAAATATTGCTCCGTCAATTTTGACAGAAGGTTTGGTCTTGGATTCTAATGTTTTAATTTCAGCTTTGTTTTTTTCTAAATCTATGGTAGCAACCATATTGTCGATATCAATATTTTGTCCAAAAGCAGATATTTTTGATTCCGAAAGCATAATTTTAGAATTTAATTTTTGTTCCTTGATATAAAATAAACCCTCAACAGTGAGTTTCCCACCACTAACCTCAAATCCTTCATCTAATAAGCTGTTTAAGTTGTCTGGCTTGCCTGAGATATTAATATTGATTTTATTTTTGTTTATTGTGCCATCAATGTTTAGACCGAAAATCTGACCCAAAAAATTAGTTTTAAATAACAGAAAGTTGATGGGGGAGTGTTTAATAGTCAAATTTCCAAGTTTAATACCATTAATTTTAATATCGGTTATAGTGGAGCGGCTAAAGTTTCCATAAATAGATGAGTATGACAAATTATTCATATTTCTATCAATGATGTAAGATATTATTGTTTGATAAGGGAAAAAGACAACTAACGACGCAACAAAAAGTGTAGTAAAGAATAAAATTGAATATATTTTTTTCATTTAAGTTTCACAATCTCCACTACTAAATCGGCTTTTTTCTCATTGTCAAATCTTCTTGATTGATTAATCTGGTTAAATTTAATATTGGAAAATTTGTCAATATCCTTAATAATATCAACCGTTTCATTCAGTCCAAGATTTTCCAGTCGCAAAATTACCGACTCATATGAGCCTGATATATTTTGAGGTTTAAGAGAAGCCATTTTATCAGATAAGTTATGTTTTGAAACAGTATCTTGTATAAATACAAGAAGGCTTTCATTTAATTTTTCAGTTTTATTTATGGTTTTAGAGTATAGAGAATAGACTTTTTTATACTGCTCTTGCAATTGGTTAATTTCTGCGAGTTTCTTTTCATATTTGTTATCAAAGTATAACTTTGTCCAGTAAAATAGAATGAAGATTGCACCAATAAAAATCAAAATCATATAAACTTCATTTTTACTAAGCTTATTTTTTTGCATTTGCTACCCTCAGACTAAACGTAAGAAAGTCTTTTTCAATTTTAGTATTAAGTATCTCTACGGTTTCATAATAGTTTGATAAGTTGTTTTTGAGCTTGTCCAAGGCTTTAAAATCTAATGTTTTCCCTGAAATTTTAAAGTATTTATCGGCATAGTTTAATGTATCAATGACATCATTTTGCGAAAACGATTTTGCAATAAAAAGATAGTTTTCAAGTATGTTTATTTCTTTAATAGCGTTTTGCTGCACCTTAAAAAGAAGTTTCCCATATGGGTCAATTTTGTCAGTTATATTGGCCTTTTGATAGACTTCTTCTATTTTATTGCCAAGTGTTGCAATTTCCATGTCTAATTTTTTTATTTTAAAAATGTTGCCTACAATAAAAAGAACCAGCGCTATGCAAACTACGACTAAAGGAGCCATAAGTATTTTGAAGTCACTTTTCTTGTCATCTTTTAATAAGTTATAACTTAATGAATTGATATTAAAATCTTTTAGATTACTAGTATTAGAAGTAGTGTTAGGTAAATAGTAGATCCCGTTGTCGATTTTTATTGAGTAGCCTTCAAAAAAAATAATACAATTTTTATTATTGATGAATTGTTCAATGGCTATAGTTGATAGCTGCTCGGCATTTTCCAATAAGCTTGATGAGATTTCACGATATTTTTTTGTGGGGATTATCGCTATTAGTTTTTCCTTTTTTAACAAATAAATATCTTCCAACAATGTTTCAGGATATGTCCCTGAAAGGTAGTTTTTTACCAAAAGCTTTGTTTTTGAAGATTTGGGGAAGTTAGTTTCTAACGTTTCGTAAAAAAAATAGTCGTCATGAAGCAGTAACGAGTAGTGAGACCTAATTACTTCACTCTCATTAATTTCATTTAAACTGCTGTCATAAACTTTGCCGTTAATATCAAGAAAATATATGTCAGAAGTAGTTTTCATTTAGCCCCTTAAAAAATAGCTTAACGCCATCCTTTCTGTTAATCAACGAGTGATAATAGAATAATTTGCCTGATATATCAATATTAATTCTTAAATAAAAATCGTCAGATTTTACACTAATAAATTCTACGAGAGATTGATATACATCGTTAGGAATATTTGTTGCCTTTCTTATTTCTGAAACATCGTCATAAACGTTACTTTCTCTATATTTTATAATATCATCTATATATGTGTCTAACTCAGGCAGATAATACTGAAGGACCTCTTTTGAAGCGAAGTTTATATTAATCTTTTTCTCACCATTGTTAGCTGTAAAAATTTTGTTTAATTTGTTATACGATGTATTATCCAAAATTATAAATGTTTCAAAAAAAGTGTCGAGTGGTTTATTTTTTACGGTTAAAGTTCTACCGAAATAATTTATGTCATCATTTTCGTTTCCATATGCCATAGGGGTTGTGTTGTTATCAATGTAGTCTGCTATTAAATGTAGATTGGTCAATGAGATATCGTTATCCTCGGCTATTTTTTCAAAACTATCTACCACCCGTTTTATTACCTTTTCTTCTCCATCATAAAGATTGTTTATATTTATTTTTGAGTTCAATGGAGTAACTTTAATTTCTACAAAAATATTGTCCTGATTATAAGAAAAAGGATATGCCCATGCATCTTCCAGGCTATCTGATTTATTATTGTCTTCCTTTATAATTTGAGCAACAGAAGAAGCAGCAGTTGTTGCAATAATATTTGCCTGTAGCAGATTTTTTAAGTTAACTGTTTTGACGTAGCTTTCCGTATTTTTTTCGCTTAATGACATAGCTATTGCAAGTGCTGTTGTTATGATTATCAAAACTATTAAAAGTACTGACCCTTTTTTAGAATTCACAGCTTAATATTCCCCGCAATTACTTCAAAAGAATCATTATTTGTAGTAATTATAAATTTCAATATGTTAATTTTAGTGAAGTTTTCCTTATATTCATTGCTATCAAAATTCAATACATCAAATTTTTGCACATTTTGAAGTAGTTCAAATTTTTCGTTTAACCCGATATTTTCATTTGTTTCAACTCTATACAATTTTTTATCTTCCACAAAATATGTGACAGTTACCGGGACAGCCTTGTTAAGCACTATACTATTCATTGTAGTTAATTTGAAAGATGTTTCCCCAAAGAGAGTTTCTTTGGTAATACTAATATCAGTTAGCGACGTAATGTCTTCTGTTATAATTCTATTTAGGTTGTATTTGGTGTTGATTTTTAACCCTTCCTCTTTTGAGGCAATTGAGTAATTAATTGTACTGTTTAACATGCTGTATACAGCAGATATAACCAGTACAGATATTAAAAATGCAATTAAAAGTTCAAGTAAAGTAAATCCTTTTTTCATTTTTTCACAAAGTATATAAAATTTAATTCTTCATCGTTGTTTGAAACAGTGATAACACGCTGCTCAAGTATCCCATAAATATTTGCTTCCAAATTATCTTTGACATCTATTTTTTGAGTTAGCTGAGAAAGGTAGTAACTGCTCGGATATTTGTTTTTAATAAGAAGATACTCATTTGCCTGATTAATGAGAGTATACCTGTTTTTTGAACTTGATAAGGTTGAAAGAGAAAACTCTATGAGATGGTATATGCCCATTAAAGATATCGCAGTTATTGATAGAGCAATTAAAACTTCCAGTAGTGTAAAACCTTTTTTATTCAACTATATTAACCTTCATGTTTAAAGAGTCGGAAATAATTTTTACATTATTTGAGGTAACTATTTCAAAAGTATCTACAAAGCCGTCAGGGTATACACCGAAATAAAAATTAAGACCACTTTGTAGTTGATTATTTATTTTTGCACTGTTGAAGCTTGTTATTTCATCTATTTTATATGTTTCGTTATCGAAAGATAACGTATTTCCCCCTTTTACACCTTGGACAAATATCCCTTTATTTGAAGACAATGCTTTATTATAAGCTTTTTGTATTACCTCTTCAAATTGCTTTTTTACTGGGCTGTTTTCCGTATACTTTTCCACCATTTTTGGCACAATAAACATTAGTGAAATTCCAAAAATTACAATTACTATCATTAATTCTATTAATGAAAAAGCCCTGCGGTTCATTTATTAATTTATTTCGTAGCTTTTTATATCAGCATCATTGTCAACACCACCCTCTTTGCCGTCAGCTCCATAAGAAATGATTTCGTAATCCCTATCGTTTTCCCCCGGTGATCTGTAGATGTAAGGGTTCCCCCATGGGTCTTTAGGTATGGAGTTGGTGTCAAGGTATCCACCTTTTTTCCAGTTTCTTGGGATAGGCTCTATTTCAGGTTTTGATATCAAGGCACCCAATCCTTGTTCTGTGGTAGGGTAAACACCATTGTCAAGTTTATAAAGTTTTAGCGCTGATTCTATAGTCTTGATATCGCTTTTCACTTTAGTGATTCTTGCTTCATCAGGCCTATTGATAATTTTTGGTAATAAGAAAGTTGCAAGAAGCCCTAAAATGACAATTACGACCATTAATTCAATTAATGAAAAGCCTTTTTTTACCATTCTGCTATCCTCCAAACTAAATAATTTTCATAGAATAATAACATTTTTTATCTCAAAGTAAATGATTTTGTACCGTTAATATATTAGTTAAACTTATTGACAACCGAATTTCAAATAAGTTTTATTTGAAAAA
>NZ_JAJAFU010000038.1 GCF_020480685.1 Deferrivibrio essentukiensis | reverse complement strand
GTATTTAGTTAAAATTCCCTTGACTATTTAATTTTTGTTTAATATAGTGAACTCCATGAGTTTAGGAAAAAAGATTCAAAAACTAAGAAAAGAGAAAAAACTTACATTACGACAACTAAGCAAAGAGTCAGGTTGCTCCCTTGGTTTTTTATCCCAAGTGGAAAGGGACTTAGTTTCCCCTACCATCGCATCATTAAAAAAGATTTCAGATGCGCTTGATGTTAATGTAATCCATTTTTTTGACGACTCTATCAGCAGCCAAAGGGTAGTTGTCAGAAAAAACGAAAGAAACAAGATGGTCAACCCTAAATCTAAAGTAACATATGAGCTTCTAAGGCCTCAATTTTCAGAAACAGAACTTGAAGCATTGTTTATGCATCTTGAGCCCGGTGCATATAGTGGTAATGAATCACATACACATAACGGAGAAGAATTTGTAATTGTCCTAAAAGGTAAACTTGAAATTCAGGTTAACAATGAGATTTTTACATTAGAAGAAGGCGATTCGGCAGTTTATAAGTCAAATCATCCGCACAGTTGGAGAAACCCCACAAATGAAGTAACGGAAGTGCTTTGGGTAAACCACCCACCTACATTTTAAAGTTATAAGGCAGCTTCATAAACTTTTATTTTATCCAACACCTTATCAAGATATCTTTTTGTTTCATCATACGGCAAACTTCTCTTTAATGTCCTATACACATCATCCGGACTCATTCTGTTAATCACATTAACTGCAGCAGAAATATTATAGCTTCCTACAAAAGCCTTGGCAACATTGCCAGAGCCTGTATTATACGCTGCTATACTGCAATAGAGTCTGCTTGTAGGATTTTTTATATCTTTGAGATATGAATAGTATAAAATTCTAAAATAGGCTGCACCGATTTTTATATTATTATCAGGATTATAAAGATATGATGGAGCCAATATTTTTTCCTTACCAAACAAAAACTTTGTAGCATCTGCACCAGCCGTCTTTGGGACAATTTGCATTAAGCCGTAAGCAGGGACATAGGACTTTGCTAAAGGATTAAAATAGCTCTCATTATGAATTATAGAAAAAATAACTTCCGGTCTGATTCTATGAACACCAGCATAGTTAAAAACATACTTTTTCACAAAATTTACTTTTTCTTTCAAGTCTTTATTAGGTAGATTTATTTCTACCCTTAAAACTTTACTATCTTTACCATCAACCTCTTTTATGTCAGAAATCTTTATATTCTCTCTAATTTTTTCTAAATCTGTTTCCTTGGCAATATAAGGGGAAAGCACATTTACTTTAGGGATATCACCCGTGACAACAATATTTGACTTCTTACTCAATCTTCTTTCCACATTTTTTGATACTTGGTCCCGTTCAAATGCGGTCACAAGATTCTCATTAATAGTATCCTCAACTAATTCTTGTACTTTACGTATACTAGAAGTTTTATCAGATAAGTTATCAACCTTTACCTCTACAATTAGCCTGTC
The DNA here is from genome assembly GCF_020480685.1 of Deferrivibrio essentukiensis. Taxonomy (NCBI): domain Bacteria; kingdom Pseudomonadati; phylum Deferribacterota; class Deferribacteres; order Deferribacterales; family Deferrivibrionaceae; genus Deferrivibrio; species Deferrivibrio essentukiensis. Next base: position 3,323 of record NZ_JAJAFU010000038.1, on the reverse strand, counting down.
ATTTTCATAATCAACTATTTTTCTACTTTTCTTATCCTGAGAATATTCAACAAAAATTTTGTTATTTGAAATTTTCAAATCGCTCCAATATGCGCCAATCTCTTTTTTATAGTTTTGTAATTCTTCATCCAAGATTCTCTTATAGTTTTCAAACTCTTCATCCAATTGCTTTTTATAACTATCAAACTCACCTAAAAAATTATCTTTAAACTGCTCAAATTCGTCAGCTTGCACACTTGTAAATACAAACAGACAAGCCAAAATTAAAAACAATAGTTTTTTCACACTATTCCTCACACATTAAAACAAAAAGCTCTTCTTTGTAAGGGTCAAGCCATATCTCTTTGATTTTGGCACTAACAGTTTGCCCTTTGGTTGTTTGAACACTATACACCATCATCTTAGAATTAGCTGAGTTAGAGCTTCCATACATAAGATGCTCCACATCAACATTCACAGACACATTCTTCTGTCTTGCTATCCCCTCTATTGCCCTTGAAATTGCCAAAGCCCTTTGGTAAGGCTTCCCTCTAATATGCGGAAGTGAGCTTCCTACATAACAAATCCCATTTGAAGAAGGGACATTAAAAATCCAGTCGGGATACTGTGACTTTTGAACACCCTGTTGATTATTTGCACACCCAACAATAAACATCAAAACAATAACCCAATATTTCATACCTCACACCCCAAAAATAAATATGCGGCAAGAAAACTTGCCGCACATAAATTACTTGCTAAATTCTTTCTGTATTTCAGCATCAAGCTCATCTTGGGCTTTTTTAGCCAAGAATTGCTGCCACAAAGCCTGCTCATTCTTCAAGCTGGATTTAACACTGTCAGCTACAGACTTTTGAACAACTTGCGGGTCTAAAACTACAAGCACGTAGTACTCATTACATGGAGAAATCCATACATTTTTAGCCTTTGAACCTTCAAGTGTCTGATTGGCAACCTGCTTAGAAACATTTGCAGATACCTTATCAACTGTCTCAGCATCCCCAACTCCGGTTACCTGAGTAAAGTTTTTAAACATGTTTTTCACTTTTACGCTTAAAGTTCTTGCCATTTCATCTCTTGCATTAGCAATTGCTTCAGTCCTTGCAAATTGAAGACCTGCTGCACCGATTTTTGCTGCACCAAGTCCGGTAAGACCACCCTCCATTGTTGGATCAATTACCCAAGCAGGTGCACCTTCAAGGCATGGGTTTTTCAATGGCTCAGGCCCTTTTTTAGCACAGCCAGAAAACATAAAAATTCCTACTAACACTACCAAAACCAAATACAATGTTTTTCTCATACCTACCTCCTTTTTGTTTTCCCTAAAATCTATTTTACTACTTTAGGTTTATACTTAGCAACGATAGGCATTGTCATACCTATATTAGCATTAATATATGTAGGGTCAGCCACATAATATTTCTTATTATTATATATCACATAATCACCTTCTATGTCATCTTTTAATTGTATCGCAGTAGCTACATGACCGGGATAGTCAAGCAAAACAACATCCAACCCTAAAATATTTTTTACAAGATAATAATACAAAATTGATCTGTCCTCGCAATCTGAATACGGATAGTATATAGTCTCATCCGGGACAAAATATTTTTCATACCCAAACTGCTCAATATCTGTTTTGTAAGCAAATGCTGTCTGAACAAACCTCAATATAATATTTGCTGCATCCACAACAGGTTTCCCTTTTACAATCTTAGACAGTTCTTCAGCCAACGTATAGGCTGTTTTTTGGGACACACCTGAATTCTCATATACATTGAGCTCAGTCTGAGGAAATAGTTTATAGAAACCAACATAACTATTATCATAAACTAAATTTATTTTATATTTTTTATTATTATAAGAAAATGTTAGCTGTTTTACCCCCTCATTGAAAGGCAACAAAGGCTTTTCTGCATCAATTTTTAAAACGGATTTGCTGCCAGGATATGACCCATCATATGTCCTAATACTTTTAAGAAAAACCCTTGTTTCAAGGGTGTCAACAGCGTAATACCTTCTACCATCGAGCACAAAGTATGTCACACCAAATATCTTTTTGTCTGACGGAACAAGAAGATAAATTTTATTATCCTCTATACCTACCCTAACATCATAACCTAACTTTGCCAAAACAAACCATGACAAAAGATTAGCCCTATTGAAGTCATTATTGCATATACTTAGTGAAGCTGACTTGACAAATACCACAGTCCCCCAATCACCCAAATTAAGAGATTTAATAGCTCCTTTAACAGACTCAACAAATATGTTAAAATCACTTTTGGCTGCCTTTTCCCAAAATTTAGCAATTTCATCATTGTTGACACCATTTAAATAATCGCTCACCATATCTTTATCATACTTTAACGTTACATCCACTCCATAAAATACAAACTTATGAATTATCCCTTTATCTTCAACCACAACAGGTGGCACAACTACCTCCACCGGCTTTTCTACTTCAACAGGCGGCTTTACCTTTTCAGGGCCAACGGTTTCTTCAGACGGTTTTTTAACCACAAGAGGTTTTTGCTCTTCAATTTTAGGTACAGTTACAGGTTTTGGAGTCTCATCTTGAGGAATCCCTTTAAACATCTGATAATCCTTCCACTCCTTCTGCAAAAACTCAGTAAATTCCCTATCCCTCTCCTCTTTAAACTGATTATACTCACTCATCTGCTGATTCAAATATTTCATAAACTCTGAATCAACAGCAAACGACACACTGCCAACCAACACAAATAACATTAAGATTTTAATTTTCATTTTCCAATTCCTCAAAGGCACCTTTTGACCTTTTAATTGACAAAGTCTTTTTCAACTCATCTACTTTTGTTTTTTCAAACTTCAAAAGCTTATCCCTTTCGATGCATACTCTTGCAAAAGCTATATTATGCTTCTTATTATAATCTATATTTTTAAAGTTTGCATTTTTTAAAATAAAAATTTCGTAATCTTTATCTTTCAAAAATGTTTCAAGAAATTCTCTCTCATCATCTGTAGCATTTTTGATATTTTCATTAACAACAATAACTAATATATCCTCAACTCTTTTCTTTAATGTCTTGAGAGATTTTTCCTGCGTAATATCAATAGATGCCATATTTCCATATTCATAACTACTTGAGCAAATCTCCTGTCTTGTCTCCTTCATATACCACGATGGTGCTCCGTCTATTGAAATGTCAGAGCTGTTTAAAATCTGCCCAAATATAAAACTTGTTAAAGTTTTAACAAGTGATAATGCAATAGCATCAAAGCCTACCATAATTATATTTTAGCACTCTTTTTTTCCCGAATCAACCGAAATAAATTAA
>NZ_JAJAFU010000036.1 GCF_020480685.1 Deferrivibrio essentukiensis | reverse complement strand
GCTGAAGATATAACTGCCGGCGACTACTATGTCACATCCGGCACCTTTTAAATGTGGAGCATTTTTATTATTTACGCCGCCATCTACCTCAATAAGAGCCTTGGAGTTTTTTCTTAGAGTTAGCTCTTTTACTTTTTTTACCTTTTCAATACTGCTTTCAATAAATTTTTGTCCACCAAACCCAGGGTTTACTGACATGACAAGCACAAGGTCAATGTCTGAGGCAATTTCTTCAATAGCTGATACAGGTGTTGCAGGATTTAATGAGACACCTGCAAGCTTACCCAAATCTTTTATCTGATGAATCAATCTATGCAAATGATTTGTCGCCTCGGCGTGCACCGTTATAATATCGGAACCAGCATCTGCAAATTCTTTTATATAGTTTTCAGGATTTTTTATCATCAAGTGGACATCAAATGGTTTAACCGTAAACTTCCTGATGGCACTCACTACCAATGGGCCTATTGTAATATTTGGTACAAACTGACCATCCATAACATCAATATGAATATAGTCAGCCCCTGCCTTATCAATGGCAACAACCTCTTCGCCAAGCCTTGCAAAGTCAGCACTTAATATTGACGGGGAAACAAGCATAATTTCAGACTCTCCTTATATCCCTTCAGGAAATACAATTGTAACAATACTACTTCTTGACTTTGTAAAAAAATTCCCTTTTTCCCCCTTTAAAACATAAATAACACTTTTTTTGCCATTTTTAACATAATAAAAGTCATTTACGTCAGTACCAAAATCTTTGGATGTCCATATATTTTTAAGCATTGAATTTTCAAACAAATTGACCGTAACTACTTTGTTGAAATATTTTTCAAAGGTTGGGACAACATTATCATTAAATATGCTCTTGGTTGTTATGATAGCGCCTCTTTTATCTACGAATATTCTGTCTTTCATATATATCCTGCTTGTAATTTCCAAAAGTTTATCAACTTCTTCCTTGTTTGCAAGTTTATCTGTCTTCCTTTCTTTCATTAAAAAATAGTTAACCGAATCTGCATATGTTTCTCTGCTTTTGTAAATAATATTCCCGTCTGAATTGTATATCTCAAGCAGATTTTTTTCATTTGAATAAATTAAATCCATCTTACCATCCAAATCCACATCACCCAAACCAAAACCATAGATGGAAAAACCCTGCGTATTTGCAATGGCTTCACCTTTTATATAGTCACCATTGTATATCAGAAAATTAATATTCCCCACAAACCTGCCATCCCTCGTAAGCCTCTGAGCAACAATATTTTTTTCACCATTCAAATAAACATCTCTTAGTGCAAGGGGAATACTATCTTTTAGGTTACTGAGGTTGCCTTCATTATACTCATAAATAAATGACCTTGCGCCTCTGCCCTTATTTGAAATAGAAATAAATATTTCGTCTATTTTATTGTCATTTAAATCATAGCAGCTAACTGTTATGATATTGTCAAATTTTCTGTCAATAGTTTCCTGAAATTGAAATTTATTACCTACAATTTTATAAATATCTACATTTCTATCTTCGGCCATAACTGCATAATCGTAACCATCCCCTTTCAGGTTGCAAACAGCCATCTGGATATAACCCTTTGCTTCAAACTCCTGTTGATAAATTTCTCTCTCATTGTCTGAAGTTTCAACCTTCAAATCAGTAGAATAAAATTTTCCAATAACATCATTGTAATAGTCAACCTCAAAAATAAGACCACCGCTGCTGTCCTCATAAAATTTCACACTATGAGGTGACTTCTTATCAACAGAGAATTTACCTGACTTTATAAGAAGGGATTTTATTTCATCCTCAGTATAACTATCGGTATTGTAAAATTCTAGATTAACTCTCACAGGTAAAATAATCTCAGCGTAATCCCCTGCACTAATATTATCCCCACTTAAAATTTTTGCCGTGCTAAACTTATCATATACATCATCAATTACAGCAAGTCCGGCATCAGAAGTCTTTTCAGCAATCACCTCTCCGGTTATAGGGTGTACAATACTCTCTTCTTTTTTTGAAATTTTAATCCGCATCCCTTTAAAAACATTTTTATCTTTTCCTAAATCAGTAAGTATTGTTCCATTTCCTTCATTTGATATCACATACCCTTTTTTATTGCTTAACTTATTTACAAAATTTTCTACAAAATCTGTATTTGCAGCAAAAACCAGTTTACTAAATGCCAAAAATAAAAGCAGATATCTAAAAATCCTCATGTCTTCCTCTTAATTGAATGTCAGCATCATTATATTAGTTTTGTCCTTCTTAAATAAACCTTCTTTTAGTTTTAATACTATAAGGAAGGCTTCATTGGAATTTGGTTCAATATAAATATCCACAATCCTCGGCTCAAGCAAGTCAGACTCCCATCTTTTTACTGCCCCTAACTTGCCAAACCCTATTTTTTCCAATTTTGAAGAAGAAAAAATCTCTCTTAGCGGAAAAGCTGGAAATTTCAGCTCATTGTTATAAACAAATATTTCTCCATTCTTTTCATATATCCTTGGATATATGTATTGTCTAAACTTGAGCATACCAAGCATATCATCATTTTCCGAATAACCATGATTTTCCTTATCTTTAGCTGCCTTGTTCAACAGAAAATATTTGGCACCTACACCGTAAGGTTTTACGCTTTTATAAATAACTTTATTGTCAGATATAACTTCCAGCTGTTTTTTATCGTTAAAGTGTATCAGGTCAACCTTCCTGTCCCCGTCAAAATCCCCAAAACCTGTGTTATAAATATTGTACTTATCTGACACTAAATAAGGTCTGTCATTACCGATATTTTTTGTTGAACTAAAAATATAGATTTCAGGGCCAAATTTTTCTTTCTCTACACCCTGGTATAAAAGCTTCTTCTCCCCTTCAAAATAGCCGGTTCTAAATAAATATTTTATATCTTGCAAATAAATATCAGTTTTACCCCCTTTGATTTTATATATAGCAGATTTTGGTTTAAGATTTTTATCTAAATTTGAAATAATAAGTTCATCTAATTTGTCGTTATCTATATCAAATGATTCTATATTAATTATTTCATCCAAATAAATACTGTTAATAGGTGATTTTTCAATTTTACCTGAGTTTAATTCATAAAAATCTACTTTATTGCCCCCTGCTGCAGCAATTATTTTGTTTTCTCCAACATTTATAACAGAAATTGAAGTATATCCACTTTCCATTTCACCACTTTCCGTAAGATTCACCGCTTTGATATCTTTTTTAATAGCCACAATATTTTCTGTAGGGTAATAAAGGGTTTTTAGGGGCTGTCCATCATTCATTTTTATCGTTAAAAGTAACCCTGTTTCTTCGCTTTTGACCTCACAGGTCAATAAACCGTTATCTGAAATGAACAGATAATCTGAATTGTTCAATGATGCTTTGAGTAATGCAATATATTTTTTTTCATCCTCACTTCCTGTAACGCTTACAAATTTGACTCCTACAGGTATTTTTGGTACAGCTACAGTTTCATCAAGTTTAAATTCGGCTGATTTTTCTATTATGCCTATTGTTGAGTTATGCTCATTTGATGATGTAACCACCCCTTCACCAATTATTATATCCCGTGTTCCAAGGATTTCTTTTGTAACGGGATGATAAACCGGTTTTCCTTTTTTCAATATTTCTACCTTTCTGCCCTTTAAAAATCCACTTTTTGCACCTTTATCTATATTTAATATGTCTTGATTTATGTTTATAACTTTTGCTGGCTCAGTTTTTAACAGACCAGCCATATCTGTAGGAAAATTATTTATACCTGCAATCCCGAAACCGCAAAACGCTAACAAGGTCATAAGAAGAAGAAAAAATCTTAACAGCATAAAAGACTCCTTATTTGTTTTTCAAGGAGTATTACACTAAATAATAGAAAAATCAAATAAATTTATAAATAAAAAAGCCCTGCTTTGCAGGGCTTCCCATTAGAAATCCATCTGCCACTTTGCTCCAAAGTAAGTAAGCTTCCCTTCTTTGTTATCATCAGCATCTTTCATATAGTCAAATACTCCAACTTCCGGAACCACATAGAAGCCATCAGCAATTGTTATAATAGCATTGGCATAGTATGACTGTTGTGCGTCCGCCTTTGTGAAATCGTCTCTATCAGCCCGCTGATAACCATAGCCAACATTAAAAGTTAAATTTTTATTTGCTTCAAAACCAACTTCAAGTGCCCCACCAAAATCTTTTGAATTTTCATCATTAGCTACATCATAAGTCCCATTTGAAACCAACCCGTAGTCACCGGTATTTTGGCCGTACCAAGCAACAAAGTTTACAGTAACAGGGCTTAAACTATATGTACCACCAAGACCAGCAATATAGTTTGTAATTGTTTCATCTGTAATCTCTGACTTTTTAGTCTCAAACCCACCAAATACCCTTGAATCAAGTCCTGCTACTTTAAAGCCATATGCTACCTCTATTTTTGGCAGGACAGTATCATAATGTACAGGGTCTCCTGTTGTACTGTTTCTTACAAGGGCAAGCTCAAAACCACCAGCCATAAGCTTTATTTGTTCACTTCTTCCTATTGATACACCGCCAAAACCATCAAGTGCATTGTCAGCAAAAAATACCTGATTAAATGGCTCAAAATCTGTTGGAGTATAGTCCTGGCCTATCCTCAACTTAAAGCCACCAAAATCATAAGTACCATAAAGAAGTCTTGTGTATACTGCATTTGAATCACTGGCACCAGCTACTCCAAGCTCAACATTAGCTGTAAATTTTTCATTGACCTTTACTTCAGCACCTACACGGCTATTGCCCTGAAGCCCAAAATTAAGGTCAGTGTCACTTTCTCCAAGACCGCTTTGATACTTGTCCCTGTTTTCATAATAAGACTGAAGCCTTACGCTTCCATAGAGCCCCCAATCAGCTGCAAACGCTGAAACTGCTAAAAGTGTTACAAACATTACTGATAAAAATTTTTTCATATTTCCTCCTATGTTTTTTTATACCATTGCATGGCATCTCTTTGATTATCAAAATTCCTGCCAACTTATTAAAAGCAGCTTTTGCTTTATATATCAAGTCAAGTAAATAATATTTGCAAACAAATTTTATTACTGTTTAACTTAAAAAAACTGCACAAAAATCAGGCAGAAGCGAAAATATTTTACTCAAAAAAAAAGGGAGCTTAAAAGCTCCCTTTTAAAATCTTTTGTATCAACACCTATATTAGAAATTCATCTGCCATTTAGCGCCAAAGTAAACTTCTTTACCTTCTGTATCACCATTAGAATCATCCATATAATCATAAACAGCTATTTCTGGCTGAACAAAGAAACCTTTTGCAAAGCTATATTTAACGTTAGCATAGTAAGACTGCTGAGTATCAGGATCGGTAACATCATCTCTATCAGATGAAGCATAACCGTAACCAACTTCTACCTTAACATTATCAGCAGGCTTGAAGTTTACAGCTACAGCTACACCAAAGTCTGTAGTATCTTCGCTCTTAGTTGCAGCAAGGTTTGGACCAGAAGCGCCCATAGCACCTATATTAGAGCCATAGTAACCTGTAAGAGCAAACCCAGCCATACCCATATTGCCAGTCAAGTCAAGACCTGCAACATATGAATCTGTGTCAAAAGTTATGGTATCCTCATCTTCAGCTGAGAAAGTCTGATAACCAGCAAAAACTCTTGCTTTAACTGGGTCAATTTTAAATGTATAGTCAGCTTCTATTCTTGGAATTGTAACATCGTACTTTTCAAAATCAGTTTGCTTGTTTCTTACAAGAGCAATTCTTGCACCAGCAACTTCAACCATAACAGCTTCATTTCTACCAGTAAAGAAAGCACCCCAGCCAAGAAGGTCTCCATCATCTTTAGAAACTTGGTCAATAGAAAGAACGTTCAATGGAGTCCACATTTGACCAATATTAAGTTTTAAGCCACCAAAATCGTAAGTACCGTAAAACAACCTTGTCCCTACAGCATTACTTTTGCTACCACCTTTAACATAAAGCTCTAAGTGAGCAGAAAACTTGTCATTCACTTTAACTTTTGCACCAACACGGCTGTTACCCTGAAGACCGAAATCTCTAAGGTCAGTATCAGAATCATTTCCTGTAAAGTCATCATCCTGATTTACATAAAATGTTGCAAATCTCATACTACCATAAAGTCCCCAATCAGCTGCAAAAGCTGATACTGCGAAAAGCGCTACAAACATAACTGCTAAAAACTTCTTCATACTCTTTTCCTCCTGTAGGTTATTAAATTCTTTTTTTTTGGTAAAACGCAAATTGTGTTGCAATTAAATACTTTCTCTACTCTTTGCCTTTTCACCTCCTTTAAATCTTTTTCAGTACTAAACATTTCTGCCACTTTGTTAATTCACACTAAAACATAACACACGCAAATTGCCTTGTCAACAA
>NZ_JAJAFU010000035.1 GCF_020480685.1 Deferrivibrio essentukiensis | reverse complement strand
CATAAAACCAATCAATTACATAATTCCATTAAAAAAAACGGGGAGACTGCAAAAACTCAAATTAAAAAAAATTTTTACCTTTTAATCATATGCTCTTATTTAAATTCTAAATTCAATATATTAGAATTTTTCGATATTTAGCATATGCCTATTATTTTTGTATGATTTTATTATTGACATATGACTAAAAAATTGCTATTCAAACGATAGTTCATTATAGGAGTTCATTATAGGAGAGCATTTATGTCAAGACCACCTAAAAGAAGACTTGTAAAACATAGACCAAGGTTCTTTAAATTTGGTCCTATTTGCAATGAATGCACTGAAGTAGATACCATAGAAATGACTATAGACCAGCTTGAAGCAATGAGGCTTGCTGACCTTGAATGTCTAAGCCAGGAGGATGCTGCCGAATCTATGAAAGTATCAAGACAGACATTTGGCAGGATAATTGAGCAAGCCAGAAAAATAGTAACAGATGCACTTATAAACGGAAAAATAATTAAAATCGGGTGTGATGAATATATCGACTTCCATAGCAGGGAGTTAAAGTGCATTAACTGCGGTCACGAATGGGAAGACAACTCGGGCTTTATACCGGATAACCTATACTGCCCGGCATGCGGTTCAAAGGATATTATCAAAAGAAAAAGATGCGGACAAGGGTGTGAATGCCCTCTAAAAGTACAAACACCTTTTATTTAATATCATCACCTAATCATTAGTTCACAACTGTACTCAAAATTTTAATCTTTTGCTCATAAAAATCAAATAATACTCGAACACTCTTTTTTTGGGAAAATTTTGAGCATTTGCCATAAAGTCTTGAAGAATAAACAAAAAAAAGTATTGACAGTTATTGTCATAAGTTTTATTTCAAACCATAGCTAATTAAGTTTTTATCAATAAAAACAGGGAGGCAACAATGTCTTTATCAAAAGCCAAGCTAAGTAGGAGAAAGTTTCTTACTTTAAGTGGTGCTGCTTTGGCTACAGCAACAGCTGCTTCAAGTTTATCTTCCCTTAAAGCAGTTGCTTCAAGTGGCACGCACTCAGCAACAACAAACTCTAAAGGTAGAAAGTTTGTCTACAGCTCATGTGCTATCTGCGTTAACAAGTGTGGTCTTGTGGCAGAAGTAAACAATGGTGTAATCAGAAAACTTAACCCAAATCCGCATTTCTTTAAAAGCAGGGCTATGCTTTGCGCAAGGGGAAATGCAGGGGCAAAAGTTCCTTATGACCCGGACAGATTAAAAAAACCTCTAATAAGAGTAGGTGAAAGAGGTGAGGGCAAGTTTAAAGAGGTAAGTTGGGAAGAAGCTTATAATTACATTGCCGAAAACGTGTTAAAAGTAATTAAAAAGTATGAAAACCGTTCTGCAATTGGTTTTGCATCAACTGAAGGTTTTCAGGAAGAGTTTTTTATCCATCTTGCAAACATAGTCGGTTCAACAAATACAGTAAGACACCCTACCCTCTGTCTTGCTTCTAATATTCAAGGATATTCTTCAGTATATGGCACATACCCAGACGCAGACATATTAAATGCTGACTTTGTAGTTATGGCTGGTTCAAACAGAGCAGAAGCTATCATAACTCCTGACACTATCGATATGGCCAAAAACCACAAAAAACAGACTTTAGTATGTATCGATCCAAGAGCTACAAAAACATCTGCTATTGCTGACAAATGGTATCCTATAAAACCCGGAACTGATTTGGCATTAGTCCTTACAATGATCAACATAATCATTTCTGAAAATCTTTACGACAAAGAATTTGTTGAAAAATATACTCACGGTTTTGCTGAGCTTGCTGAACACGTTAAGCAATACACAGCTGAATGGGCTGAAAAAGAGTGTGAAATTCCTGCAAGTGAAATTTACTGGCTTGCAAGAGAATTTGCAAAAAATGCTCCCCAATCAGTCTGGTATCCTGGTCGTAGAAGCTCATTTTACGCAAATGACGTATACTACAGAAGAGCTTGCGCAATATTAAATGCAATAGTTGGTGCCTTCGATAGAAAAGGGGGACTTGTACCAAAGAGGGGAATAAAGCTCAAGAAACACGACTTTGAATTCCCACTTTATGATTTTACTAAGAAAAGATTAGACGCTGGTGCACTACCTTTCTTGGATGAAAAATTGCCTGAAGAATTCAAAGCATCTGCAGGTCTTCCAACTGATAGTTGTGCATACATTTCTGAAAAAGATGGTAGCTGGATAGTTTACAGGGATGCTGCCCTTGCAGGAAATCCTTATCCACTTAAAGGGATGTTTATTTACAAGCAGAATCCTGTTGAATCTGTGCCAAATAGAAAGAAAACTGTAGAGTTTTTAAAACAGATGGACTTTGTCTGCACAATAGATGTTACAATGAGTGATACTGCATTCTATTCAGATGTTGTGTTGCCTGAGTCAACATATCTTGAAAGATGGGACCCTGCTGAAAGTCTTGGTGGTATCGTACCTATAGTGGTTACAAGACAACCTGTAATTGACCCACTTTTTGATACAAAATCTATGCACCAGATTACTGTAGATTTGGCTAAAAAGTTTTATGACATGCCTGAATTTTGGGAAGATTCAACAGAAGAGGATAGAGAATATCTCAAAAAGTATATCAAAGCAGTTGATGTGCCTATGGAGCACCTCGTGGAAGAATCTTTGTCAGGATATCCTGGCGCATTCAAGATGCTGATGGAAAAAGGTGTATTTTATCTTAATGACAAACCTGTGTATGGAAATCTTTTAAAAGAAGGTACAAGACTTAAAACAAGGACAGGAAAGATAGAGCTTTACAACGTCAAGTACGCAGAAAGGGGGCTTGACCCGCTGCCTGTTTACAGAAAGCCATCTCAAGGAAAACCTGGTCAATTTAGATTTGTAGTTGGTCGCCATGGTCAATTCACTCATGCATCTACTCAAAACAACATATACCTTCTCGAATCTTATGGTGATTATGAAAACGCTCTTTGGATAAACTCAAAAGTTGCTTTAGAAAGAGGACTTAGAGCAGGAGATAAAGTAAAAGTCGTAAGCAAGGCAGGTGAGCAGATAGTAAAGGTGATGCCTACTGAATTTATCAGACCTGACATAGTTTACTATGTACACGGCTTCGGTAGACTTTCTAAAGGATTGAGTCTGGTATACAATAAAGGCGCTTCTGAAGCTGCAATTTTATACGACTATGTCGAAACTATTTCAGGTAACGCATGCTTACATGAAACATTTGTAGATATTCAAAAAGTTTAATAGGGGTGCACAATGAGTAAGAAAAAGTACGCAATCGTCCTTGACGATTCAAAGTGTATAGACTGTAAGGCTTGTACCTTGGCCTGTAAAATGGAAAATAATGTCCCTACTGGGCTATATAATTACAGAATTTGGGTAGCTGAAAAACCTGTTAGAGGACACTTCCCTAACATAAAAAGAAGCTTTCAGCCCTCCCAGTGCCAGCAGTGCGAAAATCCTCCATGTGTTCACGTTTGTCCGACTAAAGCTTCTTATCAAACAGAGGATGGTGTAGTACTTGTTGACCACGACAAATGTATCCTTTGCAAATACTGTATGACTGCCTGTCCATACGATGCAAGATATGAAAGTAGTAATGTGCATGCCATTGATAAATGTACCTTCTGCTATCACAGGTTGCCTGAAGGGAGAGAGCCTGCTTGTGTGGAAACTTGTCCGCCAAAAGTAAGGGTCTTTGGAGATTTAAACGACCCTAACAGTGAAGTGTCAAAACTTTTAGTTGAGCATGAAACATTTACATTAAAGCCTGAAAAAGGCACAAAGCCTAAGCTTTACTACATAAGATAGGGAGGATAATATGACTACCCGTACTGAAGCTATTGGAACTAATATTTTTGAAGGGAATAAAGGGATTTCCAATATCTGGCTTGGCTTATTTTTAGTCTTGTCTGCGTTGGGAATTTATGGTGTAGGTAATATAATTATTAATGGACATGCTAGTACTCTTGGAGTTACCAGAACTGTACCATGGGGAATTCTCATATCAACATATGTATTTTTTGTTGTATCAAGTACAGGACTCTGCCTTATATCATCAATGGGGCACGTATTTGGTATTGAAAAATACGAAGTTATTGGTAAAAGGGCAATCATTCTTGCTATTTTCACGCTTCTTTGCGGTTTTGGCGTAATCGGAATGGAGCTTGGTCACCCATTCAGGATGCTGATTTACAACGTAATTTCACCTAACTTTCATTCAACAATCTGGTGGATGGGTACGCTTTATGGTGTATATCTTGTGTTTATTGGGATAGAATTTTTCTTTCTCATGAAACACAACCACAAGGGTGCCTTTTATGCAGGTCTTGGTGGATTTTTAGCTGGTATTTCAGCACACTCAAACCTCGGTGCGGTATTTGGCCTTCTTGAGGCAAGGCCTTTCTGGCATGGCCCATATTTACCTATATACTTTATCCTGTCAGCACTTATATCAGGATGCGCCCTGATTATTATTATCCTTAATGTAGCTCACAAAGGGCCAGCTAATATGCCTGTAAAAGAGCAGCAGGCACTTCTTGGTATCTCAAAAATATTCGGACTTCTTATTGGAATATTGATATTCTTTGATATTTGGAAGTTAATAAGCTCAATTTACGGTGCTCCACCTGAAAAATATGAAACCGTAATGCAGTTATTAACTGGTCAGTTATCTACAAATTTCTGGCTGTTTGAGACTGTATTCGGACTCTTAATACCTTTTGGAATTATCCTATTCACAAAAGGAAACAACATAAAAGCATCACTTGTAGCAGCTTTATCAGCAGTGATTGGTATCTTTTTCATGAGATATGACCTTGTAATTGCTGGACAGCTCTACCCAATGAGAGCTGCTACACCCGGAGCAGGCGTCCAAGGTGCAACAGCAAGTGGTTTTGTTACATACACTCCATCTTTCACTGAAATTGCAATAGTAATAGGAGCAATATCTTTCTGCTGTTTCTTATATCTTGCAGCAGAAAAGTTTTTAAACCTAAATGAGTAAAGAAGAAGGCGACTATTCGTCGCCCTCTTCTTTTTCTTTAATAATTTCAACATTTCCGCCTTCAATAACGAGTTTTTTCCCTTCCACTATAAATTCAGAAAGTTTTCTTCTTGCCTTTTCAACAACTCTTGAGAAAGTAGGCCTTGAAATATTCATCAATCTTGCAGCATCTTCATGGCTGAACCCTTCAAAATCAGCCAGTCTGATGGCCTCATATTCATCTAAGGTCAAGCCAATCTTTTTTAGCCTTGCAGAAGGTATTCCGCTCGGTTTAAATTCCGACTGAGTCGGTGTTGACCTTACCACTCTTAATTTGTCAGTCCTAGCCATGAAAACTCCTTTTAGTGATGATCTTCAGTGTCCAAATTCAGAAATTTTTCTGCCATAAAATAAAGGAATAAGAACAATCCCCAACCAAGTGCAAAAATCATCCACTCACCGGCTGACGGAGAATACTGAACGAGTCCGTTTACAGCCTCAACACCTGAACCTTCAAGAGCTTTTCTCATTGGTGGCAATTGACCTGCTACCACAAAGTCATACCTTGTAAAAAATAAACCTATCATATAAACTATGCCGGCCACGCCAAGTGCTTTAGTATTTTTTGCCTTAGTAAACACAATTATTAAAAATGGTACAATTACAGCAAGACCAAGCTCTCCAACCCAGAAGTTTTTACTCAGTGGCCCTTTGATAAGTGCCATAGCTGACAAATATGCATCACCTGGCTGAGTATAAATTGAAGATAAAATCTTCCAAAGATATAAGAATGCCATTAATGCGATTCCCATACCCATAATTTTACCAAGAGCATTCATTGTACCATTTAATTTTTCAGGTACATTCCAACCATATATAATATTATGGATAACCATTAAAAGTGCTGCACCAGCAGTAATTCCTGAAATTACAAGGAAAGTTGAAAAATAAACTCCATGATAGAATGGTCTTGCATTTAATGAACCAAAAACATAACCAAGGTTACTTGTAGCAAGCACACCAACTAAAAGTGCAAAAAATCCAACCACTTTTGCTGTTTCATGGTCTTTAGCGGTTTGATTTGGCTTGAATACAAGATAAAGTTCAATTGCAAGAATTACAAGCTCTATACCATAAAATACACCCATCCAAACAATTGGTGCACTTAAGTTTGGAGAGAGAATCATATAAATCATAAGTCTTATCGGGTGACCTATCTCCATTCCAATTTGTGTAAAACCTGCAAGGAGAATCACAAACGCCATTACTACAATTCTCTTACTTACTTTAGAATATTTCTCAAAACCAAAGGCATGACCAAGACCACCGATAAACGCTAATCCAGTAGAAGTAATTACAAAATATGCATAAGTGGATATCAATAGTCCCCAAGGAACTTCCCTTGTAACGCCATAAACTGCTTCATGACCTTTAAATAGCACTTGCAAAGTAGCATAACCACCTATAGCAAGCAAAATTAGTCCTATTATTATGAAAGGGATAGGCGCTTTGCTGGGATTTATCTGTATTAAACTATTACCTGTTTTTTCTACATGAGTTGACATTTTTTC
>NZ_JAJAFU010000034.1 GCF_020480685.1 Deferrivibrio essentukiensis | reverse complement strand
GAATATGATATCGAAATGATTGCTCCTCAGCATGGCTCAATCATAAAAAAGAATCTGATTAAACCGATTATTGCAAGCCTTAAAAACTTAGACTGTGGGTTGTTTTTGTTGACACAAACAAACTCCGAAATAGAAAAACTAAGAAAACTTAATATTTATCTATCAAGACTCTTACAATCAATGGCAACATATAAGACATTTTCAGAGCTTGTGAAATTTATTTCCTATGAAATAAATAATCTTCTAAATGTTAATGAAATTACATATTATGTATACTTTAATGACAAACATTTCTCCTTTAGTGCCAACAGATTAGTATGGGATGAAATTACGGATATTGATGAATTGTTGGCAATGTTAGGAAATAGTAATAAATCTAACAAACCGGATGAAATCTTCATAAATAATGATCAACTCTTCATTTCTATTTTTGACTCATCAGAGTCATTGGTAGGTTTTATAAAGATAAATTTAACAGAAACTTCTGAACTTACTGATGAAGTTAAAAGTATTCTTATAAAAACAGCTAAGCTTTTTGAGGTTGCACTTGAAAGAGAGTTTATAAGAATAAACTTGGAAAAAGAAAAAGATAGGTATTATAAGCTGTCAACATTCGACCACCTGACAGGATGTCATAGCAGACATTACTTATCTGAAACTATAAAACGTATTTTTGCCCTTCATGATAGGAAAAAGATAGATAGTGTATCGTTTGTTATGCTGGATATAGATGATTTTAAATATGTTAACGATACATTCGGACACGATATAGGGGATATTGTATTAAAAAAGATTGGTGACATATTGCGAAAATATACCAGAGAGGGGGATGTTGTCACACGATTTGGTGGTGAAGAGTTTTTAATAATGACAATCAATGAAACAGAAAAAACAATTATGTCACTTGCTGAGAGGATTAGAAATGCAATAGAAAACACCAAATGGGACAAACCACTTGAAAACAGTAAAATTACAGCAAGTTTCGGAGTAGCATTCAAAAAATTAAATGAGACTTACGATTCACTTTTAAGACGTGTAGATAAAATGCTTTATGAATCTAAGAAATCAGGAAAAAACTGCATCACTTTAGATACTAAATAATCTTTAACTTAAGACCAACCTTTGAAAACAATACTTTGTCTTTTAAAATATTTTTTAAAATAAGAAACCCATTAATCCCTGTACAATGTCCTGTTATTATAATTTTTACCTCTAATTCCAAAAGAAAGTCTGCAACTTTCATAATTTCATTGTCGGATGAACGAAAAAGATGAAACCCGCCAATTACTGCATAGATTGGAGTATCTTTAGTTTTTCTTTTAATATCCAAAATAATGTTTTCAATGCCTGAATGAGAGCAACCGGTAAAAATTACAAGCCCTTTTGAAGTTTTTATTACCAAATATTGCTCATCAGGGAAATTATCTTTTGAAATACCATTCTCCGTTTTTAAATAAAGATTCTTATCAACATCAAACTCATTCACCCTGTCGATAGCCCCTGACAAAAAGATATCTTTCTTTATCTCGCAAAAATTTTCGTTTAAGATAAAATTATATTTTTTACTATTCAAAACAGTTTTATCAACACCTATAAATTCAAAATCATCCTCACCTTTTCTCAAATGTTCAGCAAAAACTTTTTTATGTGCATAAATATCTAAAGATGATACATCAAAATCTTTAAAACCGTCAGAATGGTCATAATGTCCGTGGCTTAAAACAGCAAAGTCTATTTTTTTATCATTACAAAGTTTTTTAAAATTATTTCTTAGGCTAAAGCCCTGCCCTGCATCAAATAAAATATTAAGCCCGTTATATTCAATTAAGCAAGAAAACCCATGCTCAGCAACAAGCATGGGTTTATCAACATAATTATCAGCTAATATTACTATTTCTAATGATTCATTAACAGTCATAGTAAAGTTTAAACTCGTAAGGATGTACCCTCATGTTTACTGGAGCACATTCATTTTCCCTCTTGTAAGATATCCATGTAGAGATAACATCCTCAGTGAATACATCACCTTTAAGCAAAAATTCATGGTCTTTTTCAAGAGCATCAAGTGCTTCATCAAGGCTTTTCGGCATTTGAGGTACATTTAAAAGCTCAATCGGATCAAGATCGTAGAGGTTTTTATCCATAGGTTCGCCTGGATCAATTTTATTTTCAATTCCATCAAGTCCTGCCATAAGCATTGCAGTAAAAGCAAGATATGGGTTGCATGATGGGTCAGGGAATCTAACCTCAACCCTTTTTGCTTTAGGTGAATTGCTATACATAGGAATTCTCAGTGCAGCGCTTCTGTTTCTTGATGAATAAGCAAGGTTTACAGGTGCTTCATATCCCGGTACAAGCCTCTTATATGAGTTTGTTGTAGGGTTAGTAAAAGCTGCAATTGCTTTGGCATGCTTTATAATACCTCCAATATAGTAAAGTCCTAACTCACTAAGCCCTGCATATTCATCCCCTGCAAAGAGAGGTTTCCCATCCTTCCATAAAGATTGATGACAATGCATACCGCTACCGTTATCGCCATACATAGGTTTTGGCATAAAAGTGACAGTTTTGCCATGCATTCTTGCTACATTTTTTACAACATATTTATAAAGCTGCATATTATCAGCCTGCTCAACCATAGGAGCATATTTAACATCAATCTCACACTGGCCACCGGTAGCTACCTCATGGTGATGAGCTTCTACAGTAATTCCCAACTGCTCCATAAGAAGACACATCTCAGCACGTATATCCATCAATGTATCGTGTGGTGGCACAGGAAAGTAACCTTCTTTATGTCTAATTTTATAACCTAAATTCTGTCCATCCTGTTTGCTACCTGAATTCCAATCCCCTTCCACACTATCAAAGAAGAAAAAGCCACTGTTTGCATTATAGCCGTATCTGACGTTATCAAATATAAAAAACTCTGCTTCCGGTCCAAAAAATGCAGTATCAGCGATACCTGTCCCTTTCATATAATTGATAGATTTTTTTGCTATATGTCTTGGATCTCTTGTGTAAGGTTCTTTAGTAATAGGATCAAACACATTGCAAATCAAAATTAATGTTGGTACTGCAGCAAATGGATCAATTTTTGCAGTAGTCGGATCAGGCAGCAAAATCATATCACTATTGTTAATAGCCTGCCACCCTCTCATACTTGAGCCGTCAAACCCCATACCTTCCTCAAAAACATCTAAGGTAAGTGCGTGTGCAGGGTAACTGCAATGTTGCCATAAACCTATAAAATCCATAAATCTTAAATCAATAAATTTAATATCCTTCTCTTCAATTAATTGTAAAATCTCTTTTGGTGTCATACTTCCTCCTAATTTAATTTATTATATTTTAAAGAGCATTTTCTCCAACTTCACCTGTCCTGATTCTTATTACCTCTTCAACCGGCAACACAAAAATTTTACCATCACCTATTCTGCCTGTCTTTGCTGCTTCCATAATTGCCTTCACCGCATCTTCAACCAACTCATCAGGCAAAACCAATTCAATCTTTATTTTAGGAATAAAGTCAATAACATACTCTGCCCCTCTATAAAGCTCCGTATGCCCTTTTTGCCTTCCAAATCCCTTTACTTCGGAAATTGTAATCCCCTTAATGCCAAGCTCTGTTAATTTTTCTTTTACATCGTCGAGCTTAAAAGGTTTTATCAATGCCTCAATCTTTTTCATGTCTCCTCCATATTATGTATATTTATTATATCAATTTGAATGCCAACTTTTTGTATTAAATTTTACTGTAATTAATAGGTATCATAAACATAGACGCACTCTTTTTAATCACTGCTGATTAATTTTTAATCATTAGAATATGTTCCAGATTATTAATCCTTAAATCAATTTCTGAGATGTCACTACCAATTTTCACTAAAATATCCCTCTTTATTTTCAAGTCTCTATAAATATTTAAAGTCCATCCGTTAAACTTATCAATTTTATACGCTTCATCTATTAATATAAGAGAATTGTTTGACTCTAATTCATTTGCAGTTTTACGCAACACTCTGCTTTTAAAATATTCCGGAGCATCTTTTAAATCATCTAATAATTCTTCATATTTTTTTGAGTTTCTAAATCTAATATACTTTTGGTAGTGGTCAGGCAATTTTTCAAGAATGTACTCTTTATCTGTTAGATAATTTATTATATTTTGCTCATCACCACATTTACCTGTGTCAGCAAAAAACTTGGCACTCTCCAAAGATTTTATATCATTACTTTCTTCATTTAAAACAAATTTTGCTATATACAAACGGCTAATATTGCAAAAATCATCTGCCCTCTGAAATACATTTACCGCCTTATCAAAATAAACTTCAGAGACTTGTTTCCCTTTTAAATAATTATCTATATATTTTTCAAACAAGCCCTCCCCTTCAAGAAATACCGGGGAAATCTTTTTAGAAGAGCAACCAAAAAGTATAAAAATAATTATAAGTACTGTACTTAACTTTTTCACGGTATCTTAAGCTTCCTCACTTCTTTTTCATTATCTGCATTAAAAGGCCACTTATCACCAAGATTCAGAATCAACTCATTGGTATTATTAAGTATATAATCTACATCCCTTCTCATTTGGCTCACATTGTCAGTTGCTTCACTCACATCTTTTGATATTTTACTTACATTTGCCAAAATAGGGTCAATTTTTGCAACCTTATCGTTTATGTTTTCTGCAAGTTTTTTGGAAATCCCTATCAACTGATTGACATTTTCAATATCAAAAGCTTTAATTTTACGATCTAATTCATCGGTAGTATTTACGGCATTTGAAGCCACTTTATTAAGTTTATCCTGAAAATCTGTAAGCTTTAAAATTATTTTAGCAGTTTCATCTTTAAGATAGTCGCTCCTTAACAAATACCCCATTGAGCCTTCCTTATTTTGAAGGTCAGAGCCTAATGCGGCAAGTCCTCTCATAAAAATATTAAAAGAGCCGTTGTCATCTGCGAGCTTATCGGTAATTATTCTTAAATTTTCCACAATAACCTTCATATCATCCATAACAGGCTTTGCTTTCTCAATAATTTCATCAAGCCCTTTATCGCGCTTTAGAAAAAACTCTGCTCCATCCTTAATTTGCTCCCCCGCCCCACCCTCAAAGACAATGGAAGAAGAGCCGATAAAGTTTTGAGAGGCAAGCTTTGCCGTTGAGTCTACTTTAATCCATTTAGCATAATTATTTGGGATACTGACCTTCATAACCACTTCACCGGTATCTTTCAGGTTTACAGAGTCAACCCTTGCTATCTGAAACCCTGAAAATATGACAGGCATACCTTTTTTCACACCTTCACCGGAAGAGGAATTAATAAAAATCTTAGTCTTTTTTACAAAAACTTTTTTGTTAATTCCAATAAGTACAAACACCACCGCAATAATAGTGAAAGCTGCTAATACAAAAAGACCAACCTTAAACTCTAAATTTTTAAATCTTGGATCAGCCAATTTTTATAATCCTCTATATTTTGATATTCTATCCCTTCATATATATCTTTATACCTATTATACTCCATAAAAAGCACATTGTCACTTTTTTCAGCTTTTAAAAACTGAAAAATTGATATCCTTTCATTATCATGAAACTCATAAAGCTCATTAACCGCTATAATTTTTTCAAAAGGTGAAAAATAAGCCTGTAAGAATCTTACAACAAAGTTTTCAAATTTACTTAACTCATTCTGCCTTGAATGCATCTTTTGAAGCATTTCAAACCTATTCAAATATTCTGCTACCCTATCTTTAAAAAATAGATATTTATTATCAGAATAATATGAGGCAGGAAGAATAATGTTTTCAAGAACGGATAAATTACTTATCAATGGAAATCTTCTATTTATCAAAGCTACTTTTCCATGAAAAGACTGTAAAATCTCACCAATAATTACCTTATCCTTAACATAATTATCTATCCAATAAATTTTCATATCAAAAACCCTGTAATCTCAACAAATATTATACCGTAGAAAAGTCGCATCATCCCTTTAAGCAGTGCAATAGGGATTTCGGTATTTGCTGTCTTAACATTTTTTGAAGTAAATATTGGGATTGCCATCAAAATAAATCCGAATAAAAATGCTTTGTACAAAAAACATAAAATATCGCTGAATGATATATAATCAAGAATCACATTTATTATATAAATAAAATCTGCACCCATCTGAATACTAAGTAAAAAATACCCGCCCGCCAAAGAAAAGAAAGTAAAAAATGACGATAGACACACCATAGCAATTAGCCCTGCAAGTATTCGAGGTATATAAAGATAATCTATCAAATCTATTTTGTACATTTTCAGTGTATTTGTCTCTCCAGTAATATTCATAACTGCAATTTCAGCAGAAACTGCGGTAGAAGAACGAAGAGCGAGCATAATGACAGATATTAAGGGTGCAAGCTCTCTAATTATTAATACAGATAATACCTGACCAATCTCTTGATAAGCGTTTAGTTTTATTAAAAATTGAGTTAAAAACCCTACAAATACGAGCCCCATAACAAAAGAAATCAACACAAATATATTTAAAATTTGCACACCGGTAAAATAAACCTGTCTAAAAAAAACAAGCCTTATTGCAGGATTTAATATTTTAAAATGTATAAGCTTTTTTAAGACTACAAAGGAAAACCCTAAAAATTCTGTGAAAGTAATAAAAGACTCTACAGTAAATTTCCCAACCTTTATGCACAAATTTGAAATCATTATAAAATTAATCCCCAATCTTTTACTCGTTAAATGATACCATAATCTGTTAATTTATACTAATCTTTTTTTAGAGTTATCTTGCATAATTTCTAAATTACAATTATAAAAAAATATGCAAACAATATTTAAACTTCTTACCAATAAACAAATTAAACTCACAATAGTAATATCCATCCTTTTCTTTTTAATATTATCTGTAACAGTATACTCCATCTATTTTTACTCTATTATGCATTATAAGAGCATCGCTAACAATCTTTTTCAAATAACAAAGTACTATTTGCAAATTGAGCATAAAAGGGCTGAAAACCTTACACAAAAACTAACTCAAAAACATAATGAGTTAGCATATTTGCTTATAAATAAAACATTTTCTGACACCGATAGCTTTTTAAAAGCGGCCAAAAAAGAGCTTGAGTATACTTTTGGCAGGGGAGCAGATATAGCTATAATCAATAATAATCTCATAATAACAGACACTACATTTAAAAGTGAAAAAGGGCTGGATTTAAAGCAATTTGAAGATGCAGCTAAATTAGCAAAAGAAATTAAAGGGAAAAAAGACCCTTCATACGTGGACATTACATTTCCTGTTTACACCCCCGCATCAAATTCATTTAAAATATACACATTTTCCTATCTGCCGGAAGTTGACAATTTTTTACAAATTGGCATTAGTTTTGATTATCTCAAAGTTTTCTCCGGTCTGACCAACTATGATAATGATATAAAATTATCTTTACTCTATGCCGGTGGTGGTGACTATTTAGATGTTTTTGATGTAGCTAACGGTAAAAAAGTTATAATTGATAAAAAATTAGAAACTTATTTAATGTCAGATAAAAATGAATTTGTAACAGATACCTTCTTCTTAAAAAGTATATATTATAAAATATCCCAATTCAATTATGGCAATATAAAGATGACCGGAAATATCATTCTAAAAATATCAATTTTCAAAAAAAGTATTTATAAGTTCATTTTAATAATTTTAGCTTTAGAAATACTAATATTCACTTTACTCTTTTTAGGCATTCGCGATACTTATAAATTTTACGGACTATATTTCTTCAGGCCTTTTAAACATATTTTGACCAAAATAAGAAAGGGTGAATTTATACAAGAAGGTGAGTCATATAAAGTTAAAGAGCTTTATTACCTGTCTAAAAACTATAATAAAATTCTGTCAGAGTTACTTGCCAAACAAAATGAGCTAAAACAAGCTATGGATGAAATAAAAACATTAAAAGAGCTATTACCTATCTGCTCTTCTTGTAAAAAAATCAGGACAGAAAATAATGATTGGGAGCACATCGAAACATATTTAGCCAAAAGTCATAATTTAGACTTTACGCATAGCCTATGCCCCGAATGTATAAAAAAGCTGTATCCTGAAGTAGCTGAAAAAATGTTTAATAAAAAGTAATAAGGGTACACTAAAGGTATGTGTACCCCAAAACTAACTTTAAAAAACTTCCTGTAAAAATTCTGTAAACCTTTTCCATGATTTTTTATCAGCATCTTCCCTGTATCTGTCACTGCCAAAAACAGTAAAAGCATGAGGTGCACCACTGTACGTAATCATTTCATGTTTAACATGATTTGCTTCAAGCTCTTTTACAAGATTGGCAAAATCCTCAATTTTGACAGCCGTATCCGCGCTACCATGGAAAACAAGGATTTGACCTTTTACATTTGAATAATCTTGCCCTTCAGGTGTTGCAAGACCACCATGGAATGGTACAAAAGCTTTCAAATCAGCCCCACTTCTTGCAAACTCAAGTATTACAGTACCGCCAAAACAGTAACCCATACCAATGGAATTTTTAACATTTGCCTTTAGAGAAACAGCTTTGTCATAGGCAGTATACAAAATACCTCTCATCCTCTTTCTGTCTTTGTAAAGTGCTCCGGTTAACGCTCTCTTTTCATCTACGGTAACAGGCTTTACACCTTTTCCAAACATATCTATTACAAAAACAGAATAGCCTAAATCATTAAGCATATCAGCCCGTTTTAATTCATAGTCAGTAATACCATCCCAATCGTGGACCATAAAAATTAGAGGTGAGCTATCCTTTACCTTTGCATAATATCCCTCATAAGTTTTGCCGTCATAACCATATTCAACAAAATCCCCCGCAAAACTTACTCCGGTTACCAAAAGAAACAATACTAAAATCCTTATAAATTTCATAAATCCCCCTTACATATTATATTTTAACATAAACCATACTTTCAAAGTATGGTATTTTAATAGATTTTTTCAAGGGGAAGTTTACTCCCGATAAAAAAAGTCAAATTTGTCTTTTGAATAACTCTAAAGCATCTTCCAAAGGCATAGGTTTTGCAAAATAATAACCCTGTAAATACTTGCAACCAAGCTCACTCAGCAAATCTACCTGCTCTTTTGTCTCAACACCCTCAGCAATTGTTTGGATACCAAGATTGTTGGATAACTCTATAATAGTTTTTACAATACCTTTGATTTTGTTGCTTTCAATCATTTTCCTTACAAATGTCATATCAATCTTTAAAAAATCTGCAGGCACTTTATCAATAAAACCAAGGCTTGAAAAACCTGTACCAAAATCGTCAATCTCAATCTTGAATCCTTTACTTTTTAGCTCATTCATTACTTCTAAGGTATTTTCAACATTGTTTAGAAATACTCTCTCAGTTATCTCTATATTAATATGTTTTTTAAAATCTTCAGGAATTTTCTCAATATAATCAAGAACATATCCGTTAGATATGGAGTTAGCTGAGATATTTAT
>NZ_JAJAFU010000033.1 GCF_020480685.1 Deferrivibrio essentukiensis | reverse complement strand
GGAGGAGAATATGCTTACAGCAATATCAGTAATTTTATTAATGAGTTTTATTATAGCATTTCACGAGCTTGGACATTTATTTGCAGCAAGATTGGCTGGGGTCAAAGTAGAAAAATATTCAATAGGATTTGGAAAAAAATTTTTTCTTTTACTGATAAAAAAGGGACTATATGGCAATTAGCTCCTATTTTGCTTGGTGGATATGTATCTCTTTATGGCTCAAGTAAAAAAGATTTGGAAGATAAAGATGCCGTTGACAAAGATAAAATGTTTCTAACACAGCCGACCTACAAAAAGATTTTTATCCTTGTCGCAGGCTCATTTGCAAATTTGATACTGGGCTTTTTAAGTTTATTTTCACTATATTTTATAACTGGTATAACAACATATGAGCCAGTAGTCGCAAAAAGTAGTATAGAGATAATTAAACAAGCAGATAAAATTGTAAAGATTGATAATATTAAAGTTACTTCGGAATATGATATAAAAAATTATTTAAGAAATATCAATAAGAGTGTTGTAGCAATAGAATTAATAAGAAATAACAAAAATATGATAGTAAATACCCCACTTAAGTCAAAAGGTTATAACAAAATTTTTAAAAAGTACTCTTATGAGTTACCATTTGAATATGATAAAAAAGTAACTATAAAACAAAGATTAGGCTTTTATGACAGTATTGCAATGGTGTTTGGTAAGGTAGTTAAGGTAGTTAAGGGCTATTTCAATGTATTTTATTTGATGTTTACAGGAGAGATAGGAAATGTTTTTTCAGGGCCTGTTAAAATATTTGCAATTACAGGTAAGGCAATAAACTCAGGAATTGAGCAAACTCTTTTTATGGCATTTCTTCTTAATATCACGCTATTTATTTTTAATCTTTTCCCTATACCTGTTTTAGATGGTGGTTATGTAGTACTGTTTATTGTTGAAAGTATTATTGGTAGAGAAATCCCCGAAAAATTAATGAAGGTTGCACTTTACTCAGGATTAGTTTTGTTAATTTTTATGCAATTTTTAGGTATTTATAATGACTTCAAAGAATATTATCCAAAGGTTAAAAATAAAATAGCTTATATATCATTGCGTTAAATTTAACAGAGGAAGTGGATAATGTACTGTAACATTTACTTATCTTAGGTAGTATAAAGTTAATTATATATTAAAGAAACTTCCTATAATTTATACTACCAAACCTTTCCCCGTTAAATAGAGCAACTACATGTTGAAAAATAGAAAATAGTTTATCTATGCGAATAAAAAACGAAACTCTGTAGTAATATTGAAGTTCATACCATTAAATATATTTCCAAAGAGATATGGCCCCTTACACTATAAAATACATGATTACTAAAAATTATGTGAAATTTTGTAGAAAATTGCGTAACGAGTATGGTATAATTTTCGAAATGAATTTTGCTGTTTGAAAACTGAATAAGTGTCGAGTGATAAGTAAAACATGTTGCAGAGATTGTTTTATTATGGTTGCAAAATTTCAAGTTGATTTTGAGTTTTTGCTGTTTTTAACAGTTATTGTTAAGTATCAGTAAGTTATAGAAAAAGTTAGATTAATAGAACACGAATTTTTTAGTTGTTATTTATCAATAGGTTATAAAATAGGGTATCAAAATTTACAAAGTAGAAAAATTGATACCCCCCCTTCTTTAAATTTAGCCTTGCAAGTATCTGAAAATATGGTATTAAAAAGGGGTGCTATTGGAATCATTGACCTGACTTGAAGGGATTACGACACGTCAAACCGTCTGCGAATGTCACTTTTACTTTATACCATATTGGAATCATTGACCTGACTTGAAGGGATTACGACTTTGCCTTGTATCTCATCCTCGAACGTCAAACCGTCTGATTGGAATCATTGACCTGACTTGAAGGGATTACGACTCTTCAAATTTAACAGCCTCTGCTATCTCTGCGTTGATTATTGGAATCATTGACCTGACTTGAAGGGATTACGACAGAATATAGTCTTAACAATCATTTAATCCTCCTTGCATTGGAATCATTGACCTGACTTGAAGGGATTACGACCGAAGGAAGAGGACGCCCTACCGTTTCATCTAAATAACGGTAGATTGGAATCATTGACCTGACTTGAAGGGATTACGACAATCCTCTTAGATTCTTTGATGATTTCAAACAACTTACTATTGGAATCATTGACCTGACTTGAAGGGATTACGACTTAAATTAGCATCTAAACCACTAACGCTACCCGCATATTGGAATCATTGACCTGACTTGAAGGGATTACGACCTTACCTTATCCTGGCAATAGAAGCCGGCAATAAATTTATTGGAATCATTGACCTGACTTGAAGGGATTACGACAAATTTCAGGTAAATGCTTTCTACTGCTTTCTCTTTCATTGGAATCATTGACCTGACTTGAAGGGATTACGACTCTCTAAAGTTTTTATTTGCTCTTTAGAGACTTTTTGTTGATTGGAATCATTGACCTGACTTGAAGGGATTACGACAGCTTAAAAGCTCCCTTAATTTAAACTATCATATATAAATTGGAATCATTGACCTGACTTGAAGGGATTACGACATAAAGCCCTTTTTATTTGGCTTGTAAAATACAGTTTATTGGAATCATTGACCTGACTTGAAGGGATTACGACTTCTCCTTATACTCGAATTTTGAAAGACCCATCAGGAAATTGGAATCATTGACCTGACTTGAAGGGATTACGACTCAACTTTTTTCACTTTAGCACCTCACAAAATTTTTTATTATTGGAATCATTGACCTGACTTGAAGGGATTACGACTCAAATTCTTTCATAGCATTTCTGCATTCTTCCTTATATTGGAATCATTGACCTGACTTGAAGGGATTGATTTAAAAATTTTGAATTATGAATTATGAATTATGAATTATTTGTTTTACATTTTTGTTGTATTTAGCTTAATACATAATACTAATTTTGAGCATTGAACATTGAACTTCTTAGTACTTAATGCTTAATTCTTAACACTATTTTCTGACCTGACTTCCAGCAAGCTTGGTGCAGAAACATCAGGATTAATATGCCTGATGTTTCTATTCCAAGCTTGATGCAGAAACATTGGGAGTTAACTATGCCCAATGTTTTTAAGGGATTATTTCGTAAATTTTGAATTATGAATTGTGGATGATGGGTTATGAATTTTTAATAAAGTTTTTAGAGGCTTAACACTTAGTGCTTAACTCTTAAAACTTAAACCTTGAACCTTGAACTTTTTTATATTGTGAGGTGATTTATGGATAAGAATGATGAAAAGAATATTCAGAAAGGTAAAGATGATTTTGGTGAAATTGATGAAAATTTTGTTTTGGATGTAATTGATGAAGCGATGGAAGGTTGTTCTGAAGAAGATAAGGTTGGGGTTTTGCTCACAAAAACAGGGATGTTTTGGCCGGCTGATTATAGGTATTCAACTATGTCTGAAAATTTTTCAAGATCTGATTTTGATGGCTACCTAAGCTGGCTTGCAGATTTTTTATATAATTTGGATGCTAAACCAAGTGAGGAACAAAAAGGACTTTGTGTCCATTTAGAAAGGATGACTCCAGAAGGTGGTGCATTTTTCTTAGGTTATAATTTTGGAACATTTTTCTCAGTTTCATTTTTCGTGGAAGTAGAAGTTGAGGAAGGGCAAACGCTTGAAGAGTTTTTATCGTCAAAGAACATGATTGATTATTTTAATTCAATTGAAGATGATGAAGAACGAGAAAGTGAGATAGAATTTACTAAAGAGTTATTTACTACAGCTGAATATAATTATAAGAATCAATTGAAATATTCCCCTGACTATGATTTGTTAGATTTACCTGTTAGGGTTCCTTTATCTATTTTGTTAAAAAAAGAGCCTGATAAAGAAAAACGAGTCAAACTGCTTAAAATTTATTATGATACGGCTGGGGATATGTTGTCAAAATGATAAAACGTTAATAGTATAGATTTTAAAGTTTTAACTTTATGTACACTTAAATTTTAACGATTCGCAAATCGCTATTTTTGAAATGCCAATGATTAAATATTTACACAAAAGTGCTGTTAATAAAGTATAAAAGTTTTAAATGTTTAAAATTCAATAATTAAAAGTTATACTTCAGTGATTCTCATAAATCAAAATCTTCATCTAAGGAAGGTAAAATATGTTTTTTGGGTGTCAAATGAATTTCAAGGTCTAATTTATCTAAAATTAATATCAATGCTTTAATGGAGACTGATGCTAAGTTACCTTGCTCTAACTTTGACAATGTTTGTCTTGAAATCCCAGCATATTTGGCTAAATCTTCTTGCTTGATTTTTTTCTCCTTTCTTTTTTCTTTTATAAAAAGACCTAATTCAAAAGGTTTCATAATTATAGACTATCTCCGTTAATTTGCGATTTCCAAAATTTTGTCATTCTTTTAGCAACTTCTTCAAAGTGAGGGTTATCTTTAATGTAGTTATTTATCTGATTAATTGTATAAGCAACACTTTCTACGCATTCTTCATACAATTCATTTGATTCTTGATGTGACAATAAACAGTATTTTTTACCAAAACTTATTAAAGGCTCTTTTTTAAACCATATCTTTTTACCATTAAGAGTTAAAGCGGGTTGGTCATTTTTTATATAAGCTACAGTACATACAACATCATAAGCCGGAGATAATCTTATATTTGTTAAATCAAAATCATACAAAACAGCGAAATTTTTTAGATGTGCATCACCATTTCCTAATAGATAATTCATTACTACTAATTTGTAGTACAATTTCATGTCCTTAGAAATATTACTCGAAACTGTTTGTATTAATTTGGCAATTTTTTCATAACTACCAGTATATTTCTTCTGTTTTGTTAAGCCAAATAAACTTAAAACTTCCTCAAAGCCAGTATATTGATCTGTAAATTTTTTTATAATTAAAAAATTTTTATTTTTTGATAATGTTATCTGAGGGATATGTATACCTGCTTTTTTAACTGCCTGCATGCAAAAATATTCATTTTCTGCAAGATAAGGGTACTCTTGTCCCCAAGTTTTTATTATGTAATCAGACGCATAAACAGTTGCCCTGTCACTTAAAGCTGTCTCTTCTTCAACAGTAATAATTGTTTTAGGTTGTACACCTGAAATAGCGTTCTTAGTCAAAAATCTATCAAGTAAATACTTAAAAGTGTCGAAACTATCATTATTTTTTATATAATCAAAATCTACAGGTTTAATAGTTTGTTTGCTATCATTAGCATTAAAAACAACTCTACCAATAATGTCAGGTGCTAACATATTTAAAATGTAAAAATCGTTAAAATTAGGCTCTAAATCAAAATTTTTTATTAGTATATTTTTGAATATTTCATATAAATATCCTTCGGGAATATACATATCGAAAAATGGCAATAAGTCATATTCTCTGTAATAAAATTTTTGTGTTACGGGCATTCTTAAAGATAGCATGTAAATGTCTTGAATTGAATCAACGTATTCAAATATATGTCTATTATTATCTTTTTGTAGCTTACCGATAGGGATTGGTCGCTGTTTTTTTCTGTCGTTAACAAAAACTTTTATTTTGTTTCTTTCGTTATAAGTATTTAATTTCATAATCACCTTTTATTTAAAATAATATGGTAATAATTGTATGTATGTCAATATTATTTTACATATTTTTATATTATATGAAATGTAAATTTATATTAACATTATGTAATAATATTAATTTAAAATCTATTGCATAGAACTTTTTCATAATTCTAAGGGACTGATTTAAAAATGTTTAATTTTAAATATTGAGTTATGAATTATTTTGAAACGTTAAAACGTTAAATGTGAGATGTGAGCGATGAGTCGTGGACAAAGAATAAATTGTTTTATTAATATGAGTTATAAAGGTTTTAGAGACTTAATACTTATTACTAATTTTAAACGTTGAACTTCTTTGTTTTTGATTTTTATCCATGGATTGAGTTAATTTAAAAAATAATGTCAGAAATAAGTTAAGATATTTGTTTATATTTTTGATATGAAAAATGGAGGAGTGAATATGAGAAACTTAAAAATCCTTTTTTGGAATGTAAAAAATAAAGATACAGAGCTTTTTCATGACATTGAAAATTATAACGCTGACATAATTGCTTTATCCGAAGTAAGAAAATTTAATATCGAAAAATATCAGTCCTTCTTTGAAGAAAAAGGATTTAATTATTTTACATCTTTGGATTTATTTGATGATATTGTTCTTTCAAAAAATACGAATTTACTTATGGTAGCTGGTAAAGGTATTTCTCTGGACAATTTAAAATTGAATCTGGATGAGCTTGGAGAGCATAGACTGAAATTCATGCAAGTGAGCACAAAGGATGGGTTAAAATTGGGGGTATACCATTCTATGAATTACAATAATAATGTGAATGGTGTTAACAAAAATCTTTTTCATATCGGTTATGGTTGGCTTTGGGAAAATCTTGCTGGCAAATCACAATATATTCTTGTGGGTGATTTTAATGCGATTTTATTTGATGCAAAAGCTAAAGAGAATCCATTTGTTTACGAAATTAAAGATAAATATTATAATTTTTCTGAAAATATTAATAAAGTTCTTTCAAGGTATCCTTCTTTTACCTATAAGGCAAAGAAGTTTCTTGGAGCATTCGGCAATATGCCAAGAAATTTTTATTACATAAAGCCTGAAAGTGGATTGGAACAGGTAAGTTTAGATGGAAAATTTAAGACACTTATAGACCATGCTTTTGTAACTGAGGATCTTTTGAAAAATAAACCTATGGTTACCTATGGTGAAAAATCTGCATCTGATCATAAACCCTTAATTTTGACTTTTGGGCACCAATAGGTGCCTTTTTTTATATAATCTCAAAAATCTTATCGTTGTTAATAAAGCTATTCCCAACATTTTGTATACTATCTCTGCAATGCTTACATAAAAAGTAGTATCTTATGGAATCTGTATTCATATCGATGAGATTATCGAGCTTTTCTTTTAATTTTACATACTCGGCATCGGTAATATTGCACTCAAATACACTTTTTTGAACTCTTATACCGTAATTTTTTAACTCCTTATCTACTCTATATCTTATTCTGTCATCAGAAATATCATAGCTAATTAGGTAGTATTTTTTCATTTAAAACCTAAATCCTACATATTCAGAATCTTCAATAATTGCTTTGGCAAAAAGATAAGTCTGATATCTTACGATATCTTTTAGTAACATTTTTTTCTTCTTAGGCTCGTACCAAAAGTAGCTATTAAATCTTTTTTCTATTAGACCAATATATTTTTTTCTTCCATAAATTGATAATGATACAGGTAGTTCTTCATTATCTTTATCAATAATAAAATCACTTCCTGTAATAATATTTTTGTTTAAGATGCTGATAACCAAATAATCTATTGCAACTGGTCTAAACTCTTCCATCAAATCTAATACCATTGAAGGTCTGCCGTATTCTTCAGCATGGTAGCTGCCATAATAAGGGTCTAACCCTACAGTATTTACAGTTGTTCTTACCAAATTGAGCAATATTGTGTATCCAAAACTTAACAGTGCATTAAATTCATTTTTAGGAGGTCTTCTTGTTCTTTTTTCAAATTTAATTGGTCCTTTAACTAAATAGTCAAAAGCTGAAAAATATATGTTAGCTACATTACCTTCATAACCTAAAAGAGTAGGGAGATCTTCTATTGAGGGTATCTCTTTTCTTATTGGTATTAATTTATTTAAAATATGGCTTACTTCTTCTGATTTGTGGTAGTAGTTTAATTTTCTTAAAGTAGCTATACTGTTTTCTAACTTTGCTAACACAATAGCTCGTGCAAATTTTATTTTATGTTTGGTGACAGAAAGTTTTTGTATTTGGAGTCTTCTTAAAATTATATTTTTGCCTAATTCAGGGACTAACCTGCCCATATATTGACCGGAATATGTTGTAAAAACGACATCGATTTTGTTTTTTAGTAAGTGTTTTATTGCTTGAGTACTGATGGAAATATTGCCCATAATTATTATTTGATCTGTATCTTTTGTCAAAAAAATTCCTATAGTGTTAACCCCTTTTTTAACAATTATTCTGTCACCGGAAATTGAAATATATGAACCTTGCTCAGTCAAATATACAATCATACATCTAATTTGTATGAAATTTTCCCATTTTCATCTACGACTCGCCTAAAATTACCTACTGCAGTATTGAAAAAATCAACCCCGGATGTCTTAAACATTACTTCAAATTTATCTTCATATTCCTGTTTTAAAGCATTGAGTTCAAAAATTTGCTTTTTTAATTTTAAATAGTTATCAAGTATATCCTGGAAATTTAATGATTGAACATCGAGGCGACTTGGTAATTTTGCATCTATCTCAAATGTATGCAAATGTAATGTAGGGTTTGGATATAAACCTTCAATGTTATTAAATTGGCAATTGCAGTTAACTGTTGAGGTTATTTCAGGAACTTTTGACCTTATTTTTGCACAGCTTATAGGATTACCTTTAAGTCTTGATTTTAAAAATTTATCAGGCGAAATGTTAAAACATTTTGAATAAATATAGTTTACAGCGTCTACACCTGACTCAAGATGACCGATACTATGGGCGATAATAATCATTTCATCATATGTCAGCTCATTCTTTTTGAGAGCATTCTGATATATTTCCTTTAAAACAGGGCATTTAAATATTAGATATTGAAACTCTTTATCGGCATCTATATTGTATGGCTCAACAATATTTTTGAATGAAACGGTTTCCTTAGGTAAAGCTTGAGGTTTATCAGAATATCTTTCATAAATATCTGAAATTCTATAATAATTTAAATATTCTAATAACTTTTGCTCTGAAGCTCTTTCAATCTTTTTAAGGTATTCATCTATATTTTTTATCTCACTGTTTTTCTTATCTACAAAGAAGCTTCTTTTCCCATTTGCCAGGTGTATACCAAGTGGGAGTTTTACAAGATTACCTGTTCCATCATGTTTTACAAAGTTTTGTTTGGGGAAAATTTCAACAGATATTTCAGGAATTATCTCTTTGATATTTATTTTTACACTTTCAGCAAACTTTTTTGCTATTCTTGCTGGAACAGGCTTGTCAAGGAATACCCAGACGTGCCTCCCCTTGTAACCGCTATTTTCTATTATTGGGCTAATGTTAAATTTTTCACACTCCTTGCATATGGCTACGGCAATTTTTTGGCATAAAAAATCATATTCTTTAAATTTTTCGTCATTAGACAATACATTTTTTAAAATATGTTTTGCTATATCTACATCAAAACAAATCCAATTAACTGTGCTATCGAGTCGATGTTGGTAAATTCCAATAGTCATATTACCGTTTAAGTGATTTTTTATTGTGGATTCATTCAGAGGCTCTCTTACAGGTATGTATCCTGTGTGCCCTTCATTGTTTTTCCATTGTCTTGCATATATGCCTTCTCTGCCACTGAATAGAGAAAATAGCAGTGAAACTGTGGTTGAAGTAAATTCAGCTTTGATTATTTCATTATTGTTATTGTTTTCAAAAATATTCTTAAAATAGTTATCTTTTGTTAAAGTGAATGCCTTATGAGCTATTTTCTCTGCTAATTCACCTTTATCGACTTCCAATAAAATTCCAATAAGATGCTTGTAGTAAGTTGGGTTAAACTTATCTATCTCTATAAGCTCTTTTAACACTTTTATTGCTCTCGTAGGATTAGAGTCATTTAGATAATATTCTAACAATTTTTCATATATAGGCTTTTTATCTTTAGCCATACCCAAAGCAATATTTAAGTGCTTTATCATATTTGATATATCACCGTTTTTTTCATGCTTTTCAGCAAGCTCTAAATGCTCTTTAAATTCAGTATTCTTGATATCATTCATAAAAAC
>NZ_JAJAFU010000032.1 GCF_020480685.1 Deferrivibrio essentukiensis | reverse complement strand
CTTAGTATGATTTTCCTTCATCTAAAAGCTCAGAAATTATCATCCTTACATTGCAGTCAGGGCATTTTGGAACAGTCTCTTTAGGGAGATAAACAATTTGCTTTCTGCCACACTTAGGGCACTTTACCTCAACAGCTTCAATTTTATCTCTCATAATGACCTCCTATTAAGCCTTGCCTGCGTAAGGTAGGTTAGTTTAGTTTCAAGATGATTTTTTTTCAAGTATTTTAATTGTAATTTAAAAATTTTTTGGTTTATCTTACTAAAAATAGTGCCTGCCATTGTAATTCTATATTAAATAAGTAAAAAATAGTTATATTTTGAGTATTGGTTTTTAACTGATTTTGGTGTTATTTAACATTATTAAGGTATACTGTAACTTTAGTGCCTTATGATAGTTGAATAGAAATTGACACCAATAGATTAGACTGATATAGAGAAGCATACAAAAAAAGTGAGGTTTATGTATGCTGAAAAAATATCTCCTTGCACCAGGGCCGACTATGGTGCCTGAAAGAGTGCTTTTAGATATGGCTATGCCGGTAATTCATCATAGGACAAGTGAATTTTCAAAAATTTTCTCTGAAGCAAGGGAAAAATTAAAAAAGGTCTTTGGCACTAAAGAAGATGTTTTAATCCTTGCTTCAAGCGGGACTGCGGCTATGGAAGCGGCAGTGGTAAATACTTTAAGTGTCGGCGATAAAGTTTTGGTGGTAAATGCAGGTAAGTTTGGTCTCAGATGGAAGGAGATTGCAACGACATTCGGTCTTGATGTTGTGAGTATTGATCTTGAGTGGGGGCGTTCGGTTACACCTTACCAGATAGAGGAAAAACTTATTGAGCATCCTGACATAAAAGCAGTTTTAATGCAGGCGAGCGAAACATCCACAACCGTATATCATCCTGTTGAGGAGATTGCAAAAATTGTTTCTTTAAGAGAAAATATGCTACTTATTGTAGATGGTATCACATCAGTTGGTGTAGTTGAAACTAAAATGGATGAATGGGGCGTAGATATAATTGTTTCAGGCTCCCAAAAGGCTTTTATGCTCCCTCCCGGGCTATCTTTTATTGCGATGTCAAAGAAAGCTTGGAAGATGGCAGAGTCCTCTAATATCCCTAAATATTATCTAAACTTGAAAAAGGAACTGAAATCGCAGCAAAAAGATACGACAGCTTGGACACCTGCAGTAAATCTTATCATTGGGCTTAATACCGCTCTTGGTATGATGTTAGATGAGGGGCTTGAAAATGTCTATAAAAGGCATGCTATTTGCGCTGAAGCTACAAGAGAAGCTATGAAAGCTCTTGGGTTTGAGCTATTAGCTAAAAATATTCCTTCTAATGCTGCTACTGGAATTATATTGCCTGAAGATTTTGACGGCGGAAAGTTTGTAAAATATATGCGCGAAGATATAGGGGTAACTTTTGCGGGTGGACAAGATCATTTAAAAGGTAAAATTATTCGTATTTCTCACTTGGGCTATCATGATATTTTTGATACAATTGTAGCGGTTAGTGCACTTGAGCTTGGATTTAAAAAGTTTGGCTTGGATATAGAGTTTGGCAGGGGGGTTGGTGCTTGCCAGGAAGTTATACTGAAGAGCATTAGGTAATGTGATGGAAACTAAGACAAAATTACCTCAAAGGGCACGAAAACTAAAAAAAATTGCTGCAGATATAGAAAAAATTTTAAGTCAATACGGGTATACGGAAGTTTACCTTCCCCTTTATGAGTACTATGACATTTTATCAAAAACTGCATGGAATTTCAGTGATGAAAATATCATAAGATTTATCGATAGAAATACCGGTAAATCAATGGTGCTTCGCCCTGACTTTACACCTCAAGTTTGTAGAAATGTTGCAAATTACATGAACTCATATCCCAAACCTATAAGGCTTAGCTATAAGGGGCGTGTATTTAGAAATGTTAATGTTAATAAGGGATTAAAGTCTGAAATGCAGCAAATTGGGATCGAGCTCTTTGGCGAGGAAGAGCTTTATGGAGATCTTGAGCTTATTGCGATTGGTTATAAAGGGATTGAATCGGTTGGGATTGAGAATTTTAAAATAGTACTTACCGACATATACTTATTGAAAGAGTGTCTTTCTCTGGTAAACAACAAGGAAGAGTATTTAAATCTGCTAAAGGCAAAAAACTATTGTGAGCTAAAAAAGAAATTTAATAGCGGAGACTTATCGAGCAAAAATACAGATTTGCTTGAAGAGCTTCCAAAAGCTTTTGGCGGGATAGAGGTTTTAAACTCAATTAAAAATAAGGTGTCTTTAAATACAAAACTTATCAGCCGCTTAGATGAGTTGTTAACCCTTTATGATAATATGATTAGCATGGGGATACCTAAAGATAAGATAGTTTTTGATTTGGCTGAAGTAAACGGTATTAATTACTACACAGGTATAAATGTGAGATTTGTTACGGACGGTGGCAATGTTTTAATTTCAGGTGGCAGATACGATAACCTTATGCATAACTTTGGGGTAGATGTTTCAGCGTGTGGGTTGGCATTTAATTTGGAAGAGATTTTGCCTGTGTATGAACTAAGGGATGAAAAAATTGAAATAGATTATTTGGTTATAGGAAGAGAGAACTTTAAAAGGGCAGAAGAATTGAGAAAAAAAGACTTTAAAGTTTTATGGGTTAGTGATAAAGGTAAATTGCAAAATTTGGAAGTTATGTACAGCATAAAAAATATATTTCCGTGAGGTAGCTTATGAGTTGTTCTTTGGTATTGGGTGCCCAATGGGGCGATGAAGGTAAAGGTAAAGTTGTAGATTTATTTACTGAGGAAGCAGATGTAGTTGTTAGATTTTCCGGTGGTCATAATGCAGGTCATACGGTAGTTATAAAAGGGGAAAAATATATACTCCATTTAATCCCTTCCGGCATTATGCACGATGGAAAAGTAAATATAATTGGTAATGGTGTTGTTATTGATCCAGAAGCATTAATTGAGGAGATAAATGATTTAAAAGCAAGAGGGATTTCATTTGAAGGGAGATTTTTTGTTAGTAAAAGAGCTCATCTGATTATGCCTTATCATAAAATTTTTGATAAACATAGTGAAGCAAAAAAGGGGAGTAAGAAGATTGGTACTACAGGAAGAGGTATTGGACCAAGTTATGCTGACAAAATGGCACGTGTAGGTCTAAGGGTATGTGACCTTTATGACGAAGAGGTTTTAAAAGAAAAGGTTTTTCAAAATGTTGAAGAAGTAAATCTGATAGCAGAAAGGATACACGGCCTTGAGCCACTTAATCCTCAGGAAGTCTTTGAAAGTTATAAAAAGTATGGAGAGATTATCAAACCTTACGTAGCTGAAACAAGTTATATGATAAACAAGCTTTATAATGAAGGGAAAAATATAATGCTCGAAGGTGCTCAGGGGACACTACTTGATGTTGACCATGGTACATATCCTTTTGTTACTTCCAGTAACCCTACTGCCGGCGGAGCATTTACTGGGACAGGGCTTGCACCGCAATCTCTTAACAATGTTGTTGGTGTATTAAAAGCTTATACTACCAGGGTAGGTAGTGGACCTTTCCCTACAGAGCTTGAAGATGAAACAGGCCAAAGATTAAGGGATGTAGGCGGTGAATATGGTGCTACAACAGGCAGGCCAAGGCGTTGTGGATGGCTTGATTTAGTAGCAACAAAGTATGCCAAAATGTTAAGCGGAATAAATTATATAGCTTTGACTAAGTTAGATGTGTTGACTGGTTTTGATAAAATTAAGGTCTGTGTAGGGTATGAATATAATGGTAAAGTGTTTGAAACCTTCCCCCCAGAAATAAAAATACTTGAAAACCTAACTCCTGTTTACAAGGAATTTGACGGCTGGACTGAAGATATAACAAAGGTGAAAAGATACAATGATTTGCCTGAGAATGCCAAAAAATATGTAGAGTTTATAAAGAATGAGCTGGGTGTAGAGTACGCCCTTATCTCTCTCGGAACCGATAGGGAAGAAACTATAATTTTAAATAAAGTTTTTTGAAAAAACTTGTTGACAAGGTGGAAACCTTTTGCTATATAGTCCTTCCCTTTTGGGAAAAACAGTGAGCCGTTAGCTCAGTAGGTAGAGCAACTGCCTTTTAAGCAGTGGGTCGTAGGTTCGATCCCTACACGGCTCATTTTAGTGTCCCTATCGTCTAGCCTGGCCTAGGACACCGGCCTTTCACGCCGGCAACAGGGGTTCAAATCCCCTTAGGGACGTATAATCGGGCGGTTAGCTCAGCTGGGAGAGCATCGGCCTTACAAGCCGAGGGTCGTAGGTTCGATCCCTGCACCGCCCATTTTTGGGGGCGTAGTTCAGTTGGTTAGAACGCTGGCCTGTCACGTCAGAGGTCGCGAGTTCAAGTCTCGTCGTCCCCGTATAAAGCCACCTTTTAGGTGGCTTTTTTTAATTAAAACGGATATTATAAAATTATGAAGATATTAGCACAGAATAAAAAAGCCTTTCATGATTACGAAATAATTGAAAATTTTGAAGCAGGTATAGAATTAAAGGGTACAGAGGTTAAATCCTGCAAATCCGGCAAAGTAAATTTGCGTGATTCCTTTGTCAAAATAAAAGATGGGGAAGCTTTTCTGTTAAATGCACATATTTCAGAGTATGAAAAGGGCAATATTTCTAATCATGAACCGACTAGAACTCGAAAGTTATTGTTACATAAGAGAGAAATAAATAGATTAATTGGTAAGGCTCAAGAAAAAGGCTTAACAATAATCCCTCTTAAAATATATTTGAAAAAGAATTTGGTTAAAGTAGAGATTGCCCTTGCAAAGGGGAAGCAGGCTCACGATAAAAGGAATACAATAAAAGAAAAAGATTTGAAGAAAGAAATTTCTCGAGACTTTAAAAATAAATTTATAATAAAATAGTCTTTACAAATTAGATGTGGTATATATATTAGAATCCCCAGTAGTAAAGGGGGCGCCAAGGTTTCGACGGGGAGCTGTAGGCTCTAAGGTGCATGCCGAGGTTCGGTACCTCGTAAAACAGCCGAACAATAATAATTGCAAACGACGAATTAGCACTCGCTGCTTAATTGACGGCGACGTCCCTGTAGGGTTTGCCTACGATCTTGCAGAGGGCGACAACTTAGTAGGCTGGCCGGATGTGACGCCTTTAAGCATTCGGTGAGACTTAAAAGGCTCACCAAGCCCTAAGCCGGCCTGCGGGCATTGGGTTTGGGAAATTTAATCGCAGGATAAGCATGTAGTACCTGGGGAAGAAGGCTTTTCGGACGCGGGTTCGATTCCCGCCGCCTCCATATTTTTAGTGCGTAATCAAAGTTAATTAAACTTTTTCTTTGATTGATAATCAACTTGATACAAAATTACCTACATTTTGGTTTTCAGAATATATTAAGAACTATGTTTGTTAAAATTTTGAAAAATTGTTAGAGTGCACTAACTTTATTCTTGACAAATATTGTTTCTTAAACTATACCTTCTGGCTATGAAAAAAAGTTAAGGAGGACTAACAATGAGAAATTTATTTTTTACCTTGTGTATGCTTTTAGCGTTTGGCGTTAATACTTTTGCTTCAGAATTAATGGTTTACTCTTCACGTGCTGAGCACTTAATAAAGCCACTTTTTGAAGAGTTTACCAAAGAAACAGGGATTAAAGTGCGATATGTTACTGATAAAGACGGAGCACTTATTGAGAAACTAAAGGTAGAAGGGAGTCGTACACCGGCTGATGTACTTATGACTGTTGATGCAGGAAATTTGTGGTTGGCAGCAAAAGAAAATCTTTTACAACCAGTAAAATCAAAAACATTAGAATCAGCGATCCCTGAGCATTTAAGGGATACAAACAATTTGTGGTTTGGGTTAACAATTAGAGCTAGAACAATCATATATAATTCTGATAAAGTTAAACCATCAGAATTATCTACTTATGCTGACTTGGCTAATCCAAAATGGAAAGGGGGCCTTTGCCTAAGAACTTCTAAAAAGGTTTACAATCAGTCAATGGTAGCAATGTTTATAGCTGAACAGGGAGCCAATAAGACTGAAGAGATATTGCTAGGATGGGTAGATAATTTAGCTACAGCACCATTATCCAGTGATACTAAGGTAATTGAGGCGATTGAGATGGGTAAATGTGATGTAGGAATAATCAATAGCTATTATCTTGGTAGATATTTGGAAAAGAGTTCAAATTCTAAAGTTAAACTTTTCTGGGCTGACCAAAACGGGAATGGAGTTCATGTTAATATTTCAGGAGCCGGTGTAACAAAATATGCTAAAAATAAAGAAAATGCTGTAAAACTCCTTGAATGGTTAGTAAGTGATAAAGCTCAGCAGATGTATGCTGAAATGAATTTTGAATATCCTGTTAAGAAAGGTGTACCTCTTAATTCATTGCTCAACTCATGGGGTTCATTTAAACAAAATAAAACTAACCTAAGTTTTGCGGGTGAATTACAAGGAGTAGCAATTCGTCTTATGGATAAAGTAGGTTATAAGTAAATGAAAAATAAATATTACAGCCTAGGTGTTGTGTGACTTTAGCAGTAAAACGGATTATATATAGGTGTCGACAGATTGCGGGGCGCAATCTGTCGGTGCCTTTTTTACTTGTATTCATATGTATTGTGCCGATTTGGTTTATTTTATCTCAATATGTTAAGACTCCTTCTTCAGAGTTAGTTCAAGTATTTCATGATTATCGGGTTTTAACGTTAATGAAGAACACTTTTGTTCTTCTCATTATGGTTTCTGGGCTTAGTTTTATTTTAGGAGTTTCTGTTGCATGGATTATTGCTATGTACGAGTTCCCATTACGAAAGTTTGTATCTGTAGCTTTTATGTTTCCGCTCGCCGTACCTGCTTATGTTTTTGCATTTGTTTACACAGGGCTATTTGATAGTTCTGGCTTAATCCAGGCTTTGTACAAGCTCATTTTCAATAAGTATGTATGGTTTGATGGTTTTAGAACGCCTCTTGGAGTTGCTTTTATTTTATCTCTATCGTTGTATCCGTACGTTTATATAATAGTAAAAAATGCATTTGAAACCCAAGGAAGTCGCATTTTTGAAGTATCTAAAATTCATGGCGTTAACAAAAGATTTTTAATATTTAAGTTAATATTGCCTATGGCTTCACCCTGGATAGCAGGTAGTATGCTACTTGTAGCAATGGAGACAATGGCTGATTTTGGAGCTGTTTCTATTTTGGGGTATGATACATTTACAACTGCTATATATAAGGCATGGTATGGTTTTTTTAAGTTTGAGCATGCAGTTTTGCTATCAGGAGTTTTAGTATTATTTGCATTTGTGCTTTTGATGGTTGAAAAATTATACAATAAAAGAAAAGCATTTTACAGTGTTGAAAGGGTGGATAAACCATTTCAGAGGAAAAAACTTTTAGGGTTAGAGCTTTATGGTATA
The DNA here is from genome assembly GCF_020480685.1 of Deferrivibrio essentukiensis. Classification (NCBI taxonomy): domain Bacteria; kingdom Pseudomonadati; phylum Deferribacterota; class Deferribacteres; order Deferribacterales; family Deferrivibrionaceae; genus Deferrivibrio; species Deferrivibrio essentukiensis. The sequence continues at coordinate 11,944 of NZ_JAJAFU010000032.1, read as the reverse complement.
CTGTTTTATTTATTTTTAATATTGTTTTTTTCATTGATATTTCCATTTACCCAGCTTGTGTTATGGTGTTGGAGTGCGTTTAGTGTTGAGCTTAGCACTGACTATATAAATTATATAAAAAATACCCTTTTCCTAAGTTTTGCTGGTGTGTTTATGGTATTATTTTTCGGTTATTTTTTAGCATACTATTATCGCAATCACAAAAACACTATATCTTTGATTATTGTATTGATTGCAACAGCTGGCTATGCGATTCCCGGCTCAGTATTGGCAGTGGGGTTTTATACTCCAATTTCTAAATTATTTTATAATATACTTGATATGCTTAACTTAATGGAGGTTTCACAATTGCTAACAAATCTGGCTGGTTTGTTTATATTAATTTTGGGTTATACTGTAAGGTATGTATCTTTGGGATATAATACACTTTATGGTAACTTATCAAGAATAAAATCAGGAATTTTTGAGCAAGCGCGCTTATTGGATGTTTCATCTTCAGATGTTTTTAAAAAAGTTATTTTTCCATCTCTCAAAGCAAGTTTCTTTAGCGCAGCAATAATGTCTTATTTAGATATTGCTAAAGAGATGCCTATTACCTTGATGACTCGACCAGCAGGTTGGGATACGCTTGCAGTCCGTATTTTTGGTCTTACAGCTGAAGGGGAGTGGGAACGTGCAGCAATACCTTCTTTAATTTTAGTGGTATTAGGGATTTTACCTATACTAGTTATGGTAATCAAGCCGAGGAGGCATTAATGGTTTTGGAAGTTAAAAACGTTAAAAAAAGCTTTGGAAGTAAATTGGTCTTAAGTAATCTTACATTTGGTCTTAATGAAGGGGAGGTTGGTTGTTTGATAGGCCCTTCAGGGTGTGGTAAAACTACTGCTCTTCGTTGTATTGCAGGACTGGAAAATATAGATTTTGGTGAAATTAAAATTTCAGGGAAAACAGTTAGTTCAAATTCACTAAATATCCAGCCAAAAGATAGAAGAATAGGGTTTGTGTTCCAAGATTATGCCATAGTTCCTCACATGACTGTAAAGGAGAATATAATATTCGGAACTAATAAAGTTAAGCCAGGTAAAATTGAGTCCATTTGTCGAATGTTAGAAATACATGATATTATTGACCGCTATCCATACGAAATTTCTGGTGGGCAGCAACAAAGACTTGCTATAGCAAGAGCACTTTTTCATGACCCGGAATTAGTGCTGATGGATGAACCTTTTTCCAATCTTGATGTAAATCTTAGAACAAAGGTATCAAGTGAAGTCAGAGAAATTATTAAAAAGTATGGCACTACTGCTTTGATAGTAACACATAGCAGAGAAGAGGCATTTCTTCTTGCTGATAAAGTGGGAGTGATGAATAACGGAAAAATCGCCCAGTGGGCAACTCCTTATGAAGTATATCATATGCCTGTAAGTAAATTTGTAGCAACATTTGCAGGTGAAGCTACATTTCTGCAGTGTACTCCATTAAATAATAATACATATCAGACACCTTTTGGTGTGATTAAGGCAGATTCCACTATAAAAAATCCAGTTTTACTGATAAGACCAGAAGATGTACTTTATCAACCCGATGCTCCAATGAAAGCAATTGTCATAAGTAAAGAGTTTAAAGGTGCAGTTATAAGTTATAAATTAGAAATAACATCAGGAGATTATTTGATAGCAACTTTTCCAAGTCATAAAAATTTTAATATTGGGGATACAATTGCTATTTCATTGGAGCTGAAACACACGATAATTTTGGATGGAGATTTGTAAGAAGTATAAATAAAAAGGCGGGTGAATTACCCTTATTAAGTCTGTTTAAAGACCTAAAGCCTTCTTTCTGAGCTGAAGTATGATGTGCTAATACGTCCTCTCAATCTTCCGTAGTAATAAATCCGAATCCTTTTCAGTAAAATAAAGGATAGACATTTTTTTGCTTGAAAAATTATTTACCTGGCACTTTATTTCAAATACACTTAAAATAATTTTTACTATAAACGTTTATGGGAGTATAAAATTATTCAATAATCTTTACGTAAAATTGTCCTAGGATATTGTTGCTATCTCCGGCTATTACTGGGAATACTGAACCATTGCCGTATTTTGAGTATTTTGCCATAAAATTACCGTCTATTAAAATATCGTATCCTCTGTCATCCCCATCATTGTAGTTGATACCGGAAGGCACCCATCCTTTAAAATTTATTTTTGGCTCAGAATTAATATTTTCACTGAAAAATTTAATAATATTTAATACGTCCCCTTTTTTGACAACCAAAGTATCATTTTGCAACACAGCTTTTTTTTGATTATTGACTTTTACTATAAAGACTCCGTGCTCATCTTCAATTTTACCGTCTATTTTAAGATTTATTTTCCCTATTTCGAGATTATCTTTTCTAAAAACAATTGTCTTATTTTCTGTTATCTTAAATGGGATATTTTTGTCGTTTAGTCCGTTTACCCCTTCAATATCACACGATAGCCCTCTTTTGTAGTTTGAATCTATATGTGCTACCTGCACAACACTTCCCTTTTTAAGTAAAAGAGTTGAGTTATTTGAAACTATTTTTGGCTCACCATTTACCTTTATTATGACAAAGTTTATTTCAGGGCTTGCCAGAATTATTTGTGGCTGCTCCGGTATAATGTCGTAAAGCTTCATAAATGCATTTACGGCGTAATTGTGGTGCAGAATTTTCATTTCATCCGAAGGTAAGTTTTTGGAAGTTTCTATGCCGAAAGATGGTAAGCAAAGATTTTTTAGGGCAAAGTAAGTGGCTGTTTTCTTCATTTCTGAGTATGGCGTATTCGGGTCGTCGGTGTTTGTGTTAAAATATTGCATAAAGTAATCTTCTACCCCAATTTTTTCATTGATTTCTTCAAGCGCTTTTTTGGCGATACCTTCAAGGTCGATTACAGTTCCATCATCACAAGTAAACTTACCCGTATCTACGATAACAGATTGACCAAATCTCTCAGGGCTTCTAAGCCAGTTGATATGGGTGGGAGTATGAAAACCCCAACCATCGTGAAGATTCAAAAACACATCTGCTTCACTCATTAGTTGTTTGATTACTTGGACTACTTTATCCATTTCTATCTGAATATCATCTAAATGAAAACGTCTATTCATGTCAGCTTCTGTGGAGCGCTTAAATAAAATAATCGATTTGAAATTTGCCCTTGGGATTACAATAAGATTACCTTTTTCAAGACTTAGGTCAGAGTACAGGTCAGCAGACAAAAAACCGCCCGGCTCATCCCCTTGTATTCCACCCATTATGAGCATGGTGTTGCCATCCTTTCTCCCGTAAATTTTATAGACGTTTAGCTCATAATCAGTCCCCTCAAAATAGACTTTGTGCTCTTTAAAAGGTCGTTTAACTTCACCGAAAAGGTTAAATACCAGCACAAAAGATAAAATAAAAAAATAGGCAAGCTTCATTTATAAAGGTCTCCAGGTTTCACTTATGATTTTAAAATCTCCGGGACAGCCGGAAAGTTTGATAACCTTCACCCCATAGTCTGAATATGAATCTGCATTGAATTTTTGTTTGAAACTGACTGTTATTGCCGTAGGGGTGATATTTTCAATACGGATATCATCAATGGATACAGTTATATTTTGGTATTTTTGAAATTTTGTGTATTTATCTTCTATCCATTTATCAAAATTAAGTCCAGCAGAAGAAAATCTTTTATCATAAAATTGTTTATATTTTTCTATATCTTTTGCTTCCCACGCAGATTTCCACTCTTTGATAAACTTATTTGTAAGATTTTCCGTAATTTTGTATGAGCCGCTTGGATAAAATAGTTCACCTATAATTTTGTGCTCACCCAATTCTTTGGAAATATATATCCTCTTGTTTCCTTCAACCAATATGTTGTTTGCGCAATACAATTGGTTAAAGTTAACAAAAGCTTCTGAGTCATTTTCCAAAAATATTTGAATATTATCGATATTTATTTTTCTGTAAGGATAAAGTTTCATCAGCTGCTTTTTTTCCATTACATACTTAAAATAATCTTGGTTATCGCTATTTTTAAATTTTGTATGTATATACTGTTGAAACTTTTCAAAATCATTATTTTCCCAAGCATTGATAAATCCATTTAAAAAATTAATCCAATAATTTTTTGCTATAACATATGAGTCTTTATCCAAAAAAGATAACTTTTCTGAAATTATTACAGGAATGTTTAGTGCATTTTTTGAAACAAGGTCTTCCATGTCCCCGTTATCAAGTGCAACACACCCTTCCGTAGAATTATCTTCAACCCCCTCTTGTATACCGTGCACCCAAATTCCGTGTCCAGTCTTGCCCAAAATCTTATCATAGAAATTCGGATAATTTAGCGGTAGGGCACCATAGCCGTAAGTCGGAGGGAGGCTATTTTGTGGGATAAACTTTTGGGTAAAGTACACCCCTTCTGGTGTTTTTTTATCCCCCTCCGCCTGCTTATCACCGGTAATTTCACCTGTCAAAATATTCTTATATACTTTTATAATTTTAGGAATGTCATTTTCCACTTGAAAGAGATATGCAGTCTTACTACTTTTGTCCACTGCAAGTGCTTTAAAATTGCTATTGCCCTCTGAAAATATATTTCCGGTAACAAACTCAAATGCTTCTGTGTTATTATCTGTAGAGTAAGAGTTTTTAACACCAAACACAATAGATAGCAATGCGACAATGAGTGTAAATGAAAAATATTTTATATGTGGGTACTTACAACGCATATTTTAAGGCCTCCGCATAATTTGAATGTCTGGATTGAGATACTACATTATAAAGATTAAAGAATCAATAAAAAGCCGCACTTATTAAGAAGGGGGCTATTTATGCCCCCTTTACTTTTTAACTACTTTTCAGGTACACCTAATTTTTTTAATATCATTTCGAGAGGGCAAAATTTAGTAAACCCTGATTGTAAAAGGTTTGCTCCCACAAATAGAGTAAATGCAAACCACCATTTTGAGTATAAAAGTCCTAAAATAGTACTTACAATCACAAATGTACCGGCAAAGATTCTTATCAATCTTTCAGTATTCATAAATCCTCCTTAATTTTATTTTCTATAAATATTTTATAAAACATGTAGTAACTTAGCGGTATTATTACAAGTGTAAGTATTGTTGACACCACCGCACCGGTAATTAATGCAACACCAAGCCCGGCAAATATCGGGTCAGGTAGCATAAACAGTGCGCCGGTAATAACTGCGACGGTAGTTAGTGCCACAGGTCTTGTTCTGATTGCACCTGATTCGATAACTGCATCTTTTATATTTTTACCTTTTTCAAGGGCAGCCTCGATAAAGTCGATAAGCAGTACGGCATTTCTAACCATTATCCCCGCAAGGGCAATAAACCCTATCATACTTGTTGCTGTGAAAAATTCCCCAAATATAAAATGGCCGGGGATAATACCGAGTAAGCTTAGCGGAATAGGTATCATCATTATTATCGGAGTGGCAAATGACCTAAACCATCCCACAAGTACAAAATACATAATTACAAGCACAGCTGCAAATGCTAAGCCCAAGTCCCTAAATACTTCATATGTAATTTGCCATTCTCCGTCCCATTTCACAGAAACCTCGCTATCTGTTTTTGGCTGGCTGGTCCAAAGTTGTTTAATCTTTTGTCCATGATATTGAATTTTGTCTAATTTATCTTTCATATCAAGTATTGCATAAACAGGACTTTCAACCTTATCAGCTACATCCCCTATAACATAAACAACCGGCATTAAATTTTTGTGATACAAAGCCTTATCTTTTGTTTTTTCTTCAATGGTTACAAGCTCGCTAAGTGGGACACTTCTGCCAGCCATTGAGATGACCTGAATATCTTTTATAAAAGATAGTTTACTTCTATCCTTTTCTGGTAATCGCAAAACAATGTCAACAGGCTCCCTATCTTCTCCAGTGTGTAAAATACCTGCATTCATCCCTTTGAGTGCCATATACATTGTTTTAGAAATCATTTCTGTTGATACGCCAGTCAATGCTGCTTTTTCTTTTTTGACATTAAATACGTATTCTTTCATGTCATCTTCCACATACCAGTCAACATCCACTACCCCTTCGGTAGTCTCAAATATCTCCTTTACTTTAGTTGCGACATCAAGTCTTGACTTTTCATCAGGTCCATAAACTTCAGCAACCAATGTGGAAAGTACAGGGGGGCCTGGTGGAATCTCAGCTAATTTTATATTGGCACCGTATTTTTTACCTATTTCCTGAATAGGGGCTCTTAATTTTATTGCCAAGTTGTGACTTTGAAGTTTTCTGTATTTTTTATCAACAAAATTTACTTGAATATCTGCTACGTTATTCCCTTGCCTCATAAAATAATGCCTTACAAGCCCGTTAAAGTTATAAGGTGCGGCAAGCCCTGCAAATATTTGATAGTTTTCAACCTCATCCACTGTGGCAAGATAATTTCCTATTTCCATGGCAACGGCAGTTGTCTGCTCAAGAGAAGTCCCCTCAGGCATATCTACGATTATTTGCAATTCGTTCTTATTATCAAACGGAAGCATTTTCATTACAACCTTTTTAGTCGGGATGAATAAAAATGCCCCGAAAAATAGTAGTAAAATAACGCAGGCAAAAACAAATCTGTAAAGTTTTCTTTCCATTAATGGGCTTAAAATAGCAGTGTATATTTTATAAAGTTTTGTCGATTTGACCCATTCTTCTTCATTTACAGGTTCGTCATGTTTTGCAGAATGCCCGGCTAACAATTTAAATGAAAGCCATGGGGTAATTATTAAGGCAACGAAGAGAGAGAAAATCATAGCAAGTGAAGCACCTACAGGCATAGGTTTCATATATGGTCCCATAAGTCCACCAACAAACGCCATTGGGTAGATAGCTACAATTACGGTTATGGTGGCAAGAATTGTAGGGTTGCCCACTTCTCCTACAGATTTAATCGCCCTCATTACAAGATTATCTTTGCCAAGCTTAAAGTGTCTTTCCATATTTTCTACAACTATGATTGCATCATCCACCACAAGCCCTACTACAAAGATAAGTGCAAAAAGGGTAACTCGGTTGAGCGTATAGTCAAACATGTAATATACAAAAAATGTTAGGGCAAAGGTGACCGGAAGTGCTACAAACACTACAAGACCAGCACGCCATCCCATTGTCAGTGCCATTACTATAATTACTGCTAAAATAGCACCCAACAGGTGTTCAATGAGGGTTTTTACTTTATCCAGAGCTGTTTCTCCGTAGTTACGTGTTACAGATACTGTGACATCTTCAGGAATTATATACCCTTTCAATGTATTCAGCTTTTCCATTACTTCTTTAGCGACTACTACTGAGTCACTCCCTTTTCTTTTTGCTATTGTGATGGTTACCGATTCAAATTTATCTGAAGTAATCTTATTGTTAAACCCTATTAGATGATAGTGCTCCGGGACTACACTTGAATCTTCAACAGTAGCCACATCCTTTAAATAAATGGGCTTACCATTGTCTACCCCTACTACGAGATTTTTAACATCATTTATATTTTCGAAAAAACCGCCGGTGGAGATGTAAACAGATTTATTTTTATCAGTTATCTCACCGCTATTCAAGGATACGTTTGACATTGTAAGAGCACCGTATATTCTAAACAAATCAAGGTTATGCCCTTTAAGTTTATTGATATCGGGCTCAACTTTAACAACCCTTTTATACCCACCAATAATTTTTGTTTCAGAAATATTTTCTATCTCTTTGATTCTTTTTTCTACTTCCTTTGCAAGCCTTCTAAGCTCATATCCGTCGTATTTTTGACTCCACAGGTTTAGCGCTATCTGCGGCACATCATCAATCGAGCGCTTTTTTATAATTGGCATCATTACCCCGTGAGGGATTCTGTCCATGTTGTAGTCTATTTTTGTTTTTAGTTTTGTAATACTTTTCTCTTCATCTTCCCCTACCTTGAATCTAACGGTGACCATGGCAGCATCATTCATAGCTGTACCATAAACATATTCCACTTGCGGAATTTCCCACATTAGCTCCTCGAGAGGAGACAAGACAGTTTTTTCTACATCTTTTGCCTTTGCTCCGGGATAAGGCACAATTATATCCACCATAGGCACAACAATTTGAGGCTCTTCTTCTTTAGGGGTAAAAATAACGGCAATTATCCCTATAAAAAGGGAAGCGATTACAAGGAGCGGAGTAATTTTTGACTTTAAAAATGCTTTTGCAACCCTTTCGGCAATTCCGTATTTGACAATATCAACCTCTTCTTGCGGGCTGATATCACATTGCTCTAATTTGTTTTTATCTATTTCAGCCATTATTTAGCCTCCAGTATATCTCCTGATTTTATCTGAACATTGTTTATCGGTTTGACTATCTTTTCATCGCCAGCAAGACCGCTTGTAATTTCAACTAAATCCCCTAAATCTTTACCTGTTTTAACCATCCTCATTTCTGCTTTTTGAGAATTGTCAACAAACACATAAGACAGTTGCCCTCTTTGAAATATGTAATCTTTTGGTATAACTATTATGTTTTCAAGAGAGCTTTCAAAATATCCTTCCACAAACATGCCAGGGATCAGATCCTTGTCATTAGCTGTTAATTTAACATAAAATGTTCTGCTTGCAGGGTTGATATCCTTAGAAATTTCAATAATTTCTGATTCAATCTTTTTATTCTGAGATGGTATCTTAAGACTGACTTTTTTACCAACACTAAGGTTATTGTAAAAATTTTCGGGGATGTTGATAATTATTTCACTGTCAAAAGTTCCAAGTTTTAAAATAGGTGTGCTGTATGATGCAAGGTTACCCACATCGGACATTTTTTCTAACACTACCCCATCAAAAGGAGCTTTTAATTTTGTATATGAAATGTAAGTATTAACTTCACTTAAGGCAGCCTCTGCCTGCATTTTTTTCAGTTTTACCTGATTTAATTTTTCTTCGGCAAGCTCGACATTCTTTTGTGCCATATTTTTCCCTTCAAGGGCAAGCTTGTATTTTGCTTGCACTTCATCAAATTCTTGTTTACTTACACTTTCCGTTTCAAATAATTTTTGAAACCTGTTGTATGTTTTTTCAGCTAATTCAAATTGTGCAAGGGCTTGGTTATAAGCTGATTTTGCCATTTCAAGACCTATTTCAGCCTGTTTCAGCCCATTTTCTGCCTCGTTGACTGAAGCGATTGCAAAATTTCTTTTATCAAAAAGCTCTTTGCTGGTAAGCTCCACCAACGTGTCACCTTTTTTAAACTTATCACCAATCTTGACATTAATGGTTGAAATATAGCCTACCACCTTTGGCGTCATAAATACGGTATTTTTGCTGACTACCTGCCCTGTAAAACTCCTTGTGTTTTCAACCTTTGAAGGGTTAACCACATAGGTTTCTACCTTTACTTTTGAAGGTTTGCTTATAGCTTCTCCCTCTTTCTTTTCACCACTTGCACAAGCGGTAAGAAAAACGATTAAAATAAGAAAAGATAAAAGTCTTTTTGCCTGCATATCTATCTCCTTAATATTATTTTATTTTTCCGGTTGCAAACATAAGCTCTGCATAGTTTGTGATTACATCATATTCCGCCATGGTAAGTTTGAGCTCTGCCTCTTTTACTTCAAACTCTCTATCCAAAAGGTCTGTAATCTTTGCAAGCCCCTCTTTGAATCTGTTTTCAGTTATTTCAAGTGCCCTGTATGCGGCCTCAACCTGCTTTTTCATTGCGGCAAGTCTTTCAAGGGATGCTTTGTATGTAAAATAAGCATCTTTTACTTCAGTTTTGATTTCAAGTTTTTTGTCATTTATTTTATGAATTGATGACAGGTAATTGCTTTTTGAAGATTTTATTTTATTTGTTGAGGAGAAACCGTCAAAGATGTTAAATTTTACCATTACACCTGCTGTAAGCCCTTTGCCGCTATCCCCCATAAAGTTTTCATCGTTCATTTTGTAGTTTGCAAAAAGTGCCACTTCAGGTAAAAATTCCGACTTACTTTTGCTGACTTCATATTTGTTAATGTTTGCAAATTTTTCCATTGCCTGCAAATCGCTGCGATTTTTAAGAGCTTCTTCTAAAAGAGCATCAAGGTTATTTACTTGATAATCTTCTAAGTTTCCCCAGACAATCTGAATATTTTCATCTGTGTTAAGAAGGCGTTGTAAGTAACTTTCAGCTATATTAACTTGCTTTTTTGCTGAAATTAGTGCTTCTTCATTTTGTAAAAGGTAAGACTCGGCAACTAATAGGTCGCTTTTTACAACCATACCGTTTTTATAAAAATTGTCAGTCATGTCGTAATATCTTTTAGTACGTGTCAGTGATTTCTCCACAGCCTCAACTGCCTTTTCTGCTACCCCTTTTCCGTAAAATGCTTTGATAGTATTTAATAAGACATTCTCTTTTATTCTTGTGAGCGTCAGCTTGTATGCTCTGTCCATCTCTTTTGCCTGCATAATCCCAAAATATATTTTACCTTGCATATAAATAGGCTGGATTAGCTCAATCTTTGTTTCAAAATTTTCTACCCTGTCAGGATCAGCAAGCTGAGTGTTAAAGTATGGAAAGTCAAATTTACCTTGAGCCATTTTTGCAAAAGCGGCTGTGGCCGGTTCATCGGTTGATAAAAATGTCTCGGAAATGTTTATCTTAGGCAGGTAAGCACCTTTTGCCTGATTGAGTTTGTAACTTGCAGATTTTGCCTCCTCTTCATATGCCTTGATGATGTTATTGTTTTTAAGTGCCATCTCTTTGGCTGTTTCAAGGTCAAGTGTGAGAGCAAAAACATTTAAAGCTGCAAACATAATTATTATTGTTGACAATATCTTATACATTTTTACCCTCTCCTAATATGTTTATGATTTGTTCAACCTTTTTATCAACTAAGTGATAACAAATTTCACTGCCGTTTCTAACCCCTTCAACAATACCTGCAGCTTTTAGTATGGAAAGGTGTCTACTTACCGTAGCCTGATGAAGATTAAGCCCTTCACACATCTTTGTAACATTGCATTCTTTTTTTGAAAGTCCGGCAACTATTTGAAGCCTCACAGGATGCCCCAAAGCCTTAAACTTTTCTGAGTATTCATCAAACATTCTATCACCTCAAAAATTAAGATTTTATATAAGAGTTGCTTGTATATGTATATATGAATATCTATATATGTCAATATGATTTTTATATTCGCTTTATTTTTCAAATATTGGATGTTATAAACCAATTTCAAGAGTTAATTAAAAGGTTATAAAATGGTAGATAACAAATTGAGTTTAAATATTAGCCGATGTACCGGCTGTGGCGCTTGTATCGGGAAATGCCCTTTTAGTGCACTTGCTATGAGTTATAATAATGGTGAATTTAAAAATATAAAAAAGGTAGTCTTTAACGCCGATAAATGCAACGGGTGCGGAGCCTGTATTAATTTTTGTAGGTTTGGAGCACTCTTTATAAAATAAAAAAGATGCCTTTTAAGGCATCTTGAATTTATGTTCTTTTAATCTCACCGAGAATACTGGGCATGGAGACTTTCTTACAACCTTTTCTGCTGTTGAGCCGAAAAGCACATGCTCAAGGCCTGAGCGCCCATGCGTCCCTATCACAATCATATCAGCCTCAAATTTCTTTGCCTCATCAATAATTTCTACAAATGGGGTACCTTTTAAAAGTTTTGTTGTGTATTTCACTTCCTGAAGCTCAGGATATTCCTTTATAAAATCTTCCAATTGTTTTTTGGCAGATTCTTCAAGCTCCAAGTCCAGATTTTGAAAAGTCACCTGTGGAAGATAAAATGCTACTATTTGTGATTCATCAAAAATGACATGGACAATTTTAAGCTCAGCGTTAAATTCCTTTGCAAACTCAATTGCGTAGTTCATTGCGTACTTTGATGTTTCTGAAAAATCTGTGGGGAATAAAATTTTTTTGATAGCAATCATAATGC
>NZ_JAJAFU010000031.1 GCF_020480685.1 Deferrivibrio essentukiensis | reverse complement strand
GTGTTTCATAGCAAAATATCTCTCACTTGAAAATTATATCTGCAACACTTAATAAATTAAGGGTTGTAGATAATAATGTCAAGTAAAAATGCTCTGTTCTATTTTTATTTGGATTCCTATAACTTTATTCAAACATTTTAAATAATTATTTTGTCTATTTTCTTTAAACTCCAAGTGCATTTAATACTTCTTTTAAGTTTCCTAACTCTTCTTCTGTCAAGGTAATACCTTTACCAATTTTACCATCTTTGTGATTCCAATCTCTTAAATCATATTTTGCAGGTCTATCATTCCAGCTTACTTTATTAAGCTCTTTAGTCCAGTTGCCTTTTTCAGAAAGTATAGCAATTCTCTCTACGATTTCATATTTTATCTCGCTCATAAATGCTCCTTTTGTTATTCTTTGGATTCTATTATTTTTATCTCTTCCTCTGTTAAGTAATAAAGTTTATAAACAATCTTATCTATTTCACGCTCAAGCTCCTGGGTGTCGGACTGCGGATCTTCTCGCTTGGCTGAGATTATTTTATCTACCAACGTCTCTATTTGCCGGACAAAGGTCTCGTTTGAAGACGTGATGGGGGGGAGTTTAATTCTTTCAAAAGATTGTACATTGAGCATTATATCGCCAGCCCCGGTTTTGTCTGATGTTTGTTCTACATAATAATTTGTGAATTGACTACATAAGAACCCTAAAATATAGTTGAGATGTTTCCCTGTTAAAAATGATGCAGGCGCTGTAATCATTGTACCTGGTTCAACTTTTGCAAAAGTTAAATTTCTACCCACAGCTTTAAAGAAAATCTTCTCCTTCTCAAATTCTGTGTAGTAGGCAATTTGATCCTGTGTTTCAAACCATTTATTTCCTGTTTTTTTGCGTGCATTAAATCCAAGTTCAGGATATTTTTTACCTGATTGTTCTAATTGGCGTATATCAAAATGGTCAAGAAAATATTTTTTCAACGCAGGATAATCATCTATGTTCAATCGCAATGCAGGAAAAGTGCCTATCACCCACAGCCCTGCCCATTCGTAGTAGTATCGTTTAATATCACGTCCTCGTAGGATGGGTTTAATGATGGCTTCGGTGCGTTGGCGTTCGGCATCGTCCTTGCAATGCGACAAAATCTCATTGCGCTTTTCGGTGGTGATGATAAAGGCTTCGTTTAGGCCGGTTTTTATACCGTAATAAATATTCACATCCCAATCTTTGAGGGGTTTGCCTATGCGTTCTATTTTCTCTTTAAGTTGTTGCTCGGCATTGCTGCCTATAAACCAGGCATCTTTGGTAAGTTTAGTCAATATAACACCACTGCTTAATAGTTGCGCTTCTATATCTATATTTCCATTTTTCTTTTGAAGGGTGACAGCTTTTAAGCTAAAAGAAGGCTTTGCTTTTCTTATCAGCAAAATATTTGTATCTACGGTGGCACTTTCAAAAATATTTGGCCCTAAATCGATAAGCAACAATGGGTCATATTTTGTAAAAAATTTTCTTATTGCCTCTCCATAACCTGCACGCATCCATTTATTACTTGTAATAAAACATAAAAAACCACCATCTTTCAAAAGCATTACCCCTCTTTCGTAAAAAAGGATATAAATATCACCAGATCGCTTAAAAGATTCATAACCTTTATCCTGATATAAATTAGCAAGAGCTCCTTTATTGTTTTGAAGCTGTATATACGGCGGATTCCCAATCACTATATCAAACCCATCACTCACACCAAACATCCATTCTGGATCAAACCAATCTGCCACTTTGTTCTGATCAAAAATATCAAATTGAGCAATTTTGTGAGCTACTTCGTGATCATAATCGCTTGACTTAAGCAATTCTTCCAGCTGTTTCCTCAATGAAGAATACTCATCTCGCAATTTTTTCTTCTCGTTTCTCGTTTTTACAGAAAAATGTCTATGTCTTAAATGTGCAAGCCTTTCTTTAATTTCTGTAATCCGATCATAGTTTCCTGATAGTCTTTCAAAAATAGAACCTGCAACTTTAAGTCCAGGTTTGTTTAATGGTATCAGGCTATTTGCTGCCACAAACTTTGTTTCAAGGTTTGGTAACGATAATATCCCTCTATTTTCCTTTTTATCATCTACCTTTTGATCTATTACGAGAGAAATAAAAAATCTTAATTTACTAATCTGAATTGCTATAGGTTGGATATCTACACCATAAATACAATTTTCTATAATAAAGAGTTTTCTTGCATAGTCGGGGTGATTTATACTCTCATCAAAAGCTTCATTTATCTGTTTTAAAATCCCTTCTCTTTCCGACTTATCTTTTGTATCTATAAAAACTTTTTCTGATTCAAGAATTGCATTTTCAATTTGAATATCTTGCCAAACTTTATTATCTACATCAACTTTTTGAAGTATATATACCAGCTTGTGAAGCATCCCCATTGGGAAAGCCCCAGAACCACATGCAGGGTCAATCACTTTTAAATTTGATATACAGCGAACAATTTTCTCCTTTATACCTTCATCGAGAGTTACTTCTTTTTCATTATATTTTACAATATCTCTGATTATCTCTTCATCAAGCTCTTTTATGTTTTCTTTGAAATAGGCAATTAAGCTCTCATCCACCATATAGTTTACAATTTCTCGAGGAGTATAGTAGCTGCCTGAAGATTTTCGAGCTGTTTCCTGTGTCTCGGGATTGTAAGAAGCAAGCAGATTTTCAAAAACCATCCCTAAAAGCTCAGGGTCAAGAGCAATCTCTTCATCCACAGGTGAATTCTCATCAATTGTAAAATTATACTCTTGTAGAATATTTATAAGCCCTTTAAAAATCTCCTTTTGCTTAAAGCCATATTCTTTTAAATCAACCTCTTTTTCATCAGAAAAGAATAAATAGTCCGGCACAATTGCCATTTTGCCATTTTTTCTTGAAAATCCGTCAACATAAATATTACCTTTATCAAGGCACTCAAACAGACCTCCATTTAAGAAGGGAACTTTTTGAAATAAGCTTATAAATTCTTCTTCGCTTGTTAAAAGAAAGTCACTATTGCGATATAAATTTTTTACGTCGAATTCATTTCTATTTTCATAATAATCACCTTTTCTGGCAAATTTTCGGTCATTCATCTGTCTGTTGAGAGTCCCAAAAAATAAGTTTTGTAGAATAGCGTTGTAATAATAATGGCTTTCTTTATTCTTATTAAAGTCCTTTACAATTTTAGCCACATAATCTTTGTCAAATATTTCATTTGGAATAAGATGCTTTTCTTTTAAAAACCATATAAAGATAATCCTGGTAATTAGCCTTATGAGATTGACAGCATTTCTTTTATTTTCATCCTTCATTTCTTCTAAATCTGATGGAAAGTTAACTTGACTAAGGCTATAATGGTACCAAGTAGAAAGCTCTTTATAAAATTCTTCAGTAACTTTTTTGACACTAAAAGCAGAAATTATCTTTTCTAAACTTGAAAAATCAGCACTTGAAATTTGATCAATAAAAGTTTTGTTTGTTTGATACTTTGAGACAAAATAGGTATATCGCTTAAAGCTGGTAAAATTTTCTTTAATCCCCCTTGATGTCTTTTCATATATCTTGGTAATAAGGGAGAATCTAAAATTTCCATTCTCATCATAGAAAATAAATATTCCACCTGAAAGTGATAAATCTTCTTTTAATATTTTTTTGGCAAGGTCATACTGGTCTTTTTTACCTGAACGTTCAGTAAGATTTTTTGTGACTTTAAATGAAGCAATTACAAGCTCATCATCTTCAATAGGGATAATGCCATGCTTTCTACCGTTAATAAAAGATAAAAAGCCATAATTATCAAGCTCAGGAAAATCTGTTTCTTTTTTAAATTTTCTATTCTTTTTACTAAAAAATGTATCCCACTTGTCTAAATTGAAATTTCCTATTATCTCTTGTAAAAGCTCTTTTTCATTCATAACTACCTCTCAAACTTAAGTAATGGTTGAAGCAATATTTTCAATAGCGATAATAATCTCTTTTTTTAAAGAATAAGATTTCTTGGCCTCTTCCGATAGATAGTCCTCTCCAAGCTCATCTTTTAAGATTTCAATTTCTTTTACAATCTCCTCATCTTTTTTATTTCTAAGATTAGAAATTCTTCTCAAGGTATAGTCAGATAAAGTCCCATAACTTGTAAAATCATTTTTAAGGGTGCTTAAGAAATTCTTTACAGGTCTAAATATCTCTTCTTTTGATTTAAGAGCATAATTTATCACATCATATGCTTTTTTCTCAATACTCTGAGTAGATGTACCCATGATATTTTTTTCTTTGTAGTTTCTGATATTATCGTATGCATTCCAAAACGTTTCACTTAATTCAAGACGTTTTTCATCATATTTTACTTCAACTTTATCAAATACCTCTTCAAAAGAACTGATTTTTATCTCATCATTAGAATAATCATACACCATAGCATAAAGAGCATTTTTTCTCATAAATACAATTAAGTTATTTTCTGAGAATTCTTTTGCTGTTTTTATCCGATTTGGAAAAGTCTTTATCGCTTCTACCACTTCAGGATAAAGCTTTTTTATCTCTGAAAATTTATTATAAACTTTTGTATAAAAACTTTCTTCTTCCATTGCTTCAGGGTTTGCCATTAATTTATCAAAGAGCATAGATGGTGATACCTCTTCTCCCTCGTCGAATATTTTTGCATCTTCTCCCAATGTATTGTGTATCATAAACATTTTGTTTTGTGCTATCTCCCTTGACTGGACAATATCTCCACCTTTTTTTGTAGGGAAGAAGTTTACAATATAAAGGCTATCAAATACTTTTTTACCAATCCTATTAATTCGTCCAAGCCTTTGTATCACCCTAACAGGATTCCACGGTATGTCGTAGTTTATCACCATACCAGCCCTATTCAGGTTAAATCCTTCAGAAATCTTGTCAGTACAGAGAAGGATATCATATTCATCTTTTTGAGTTTTGTAACTGGCATCAAAATTCTGATATATATCTTCGATTTTACTATTTGAGATACTGCCTGCTACTACCAATACCCTACCGTCAAATGTTTCAGAGAAAACAGGCTCAAGATATTTTACGGTATCAACAAATTCAGAAAAAATAATTATCTTTCTCTTAGGGTCATTTTTTAAAGATTTTTTTATATTAGTAATAATACATTCTGTTTTAGGGTCACTTTCAACAAGCTTAAGTGCCTCAATATCTTCGAGGATAGATTCAAAAAGCATTATATCTTCTGATATATGCTTTAAAAAGTTTTTATTTTTGAATTTATTCACTTCATAAATTTTGTGTTTTTTGGGATAAACGCCATTTAAAATATTATTTTTGTATTCTTCTAATTGAGCTTCAATTTCATCATTATCCAGCTCGTATATTTTTTCTATAAGATTTCTATCAAGTATATATTTCCCTGTCCTATCCACAAAGTCTAATACTGTTTCGTGAACTCTTTTAAAATTTTCTATAGTCTTCTTAAAGGCTCCAAAAGAACTCTCAAACCTTCTCACAACGAGTCTTCTCATAAAATCAAAAAGGTTTCTTTGTTGTTGATAGTCTATAAACTTTTCAACTTTAGTTTCTTCAAGACTTTCTGGCTCTACTAATCCTTCTTCGTATTCATAAGGTCTATAAATTGCACCCTTAAACTTTCCATTTAACTCGACTGCAGCAAAATACTCTGTTAATATTTTATCATAAAACTCATTTTGTTTATCATTCAGCTCGAAATACCATTCTATTGGGTCTTTAACTTCTGAAAGTGTTGTAATCTCTTTTTTATACTTTTCGTTCTTTTTAAGGTCGATTCTATTTCTTCTTATAATTATCGGCTCAAGAACATTTTTTATGCTTTTAGATATTTTTTTAATATCATTATTCACTTTCTCTAAATCTATAGTGTCAAGATTATATAGTTTTTTATATTTTCTTAAGGCTATTTCTTGTTTATTTAAATCAGGATGGTCGTAATACCTCTTAATATATGTTAGTTCTTTAAAGTCATTTTCATATTTTCTGAAAATACTATCGATGTTATTTTCAATTGTTATTGAAGATTTTTTGGGTGTAATAAAGAGCTTGAGTAATGCAAATATATCTGATGGTCTGTTATTAAATGGAGTAGCAGTTAGTAAGATGACTATTTTATTTCTACATATATTGTGTAGTAGCTCATAGTCTTTTGTATCTTCATTTCTAAATCTATGCGCTTCATCGACGATTATTACTTCGATATCTTTTCTTGCCTTAATAAATTCAAAAGTCTCTTCAAGCTTTCCTAACGACCTTGCTTCCCAGTCATACAGCTCAAAATCTTCAAGATATTTTTTCCAGCCTGATTTCCTATTTTCGTCACCTACAAGTCCGGGAGGAGCAATAACAATACCTCTTTTTCCTAAAGATTTTGCTATGGCACTTGCAATAACGGTTTTACCAAGACCAACTACATCAGCAATAATAACACCGCTATGTTTTTCTATAACAGACAAAGCCTGTTTTACTGCATCAACCTGATAGGAAAAACTCTTATAGCCACTCTTTTCAAGAATTATATCGATTGGCAAAGTTACCTTATTTTCAAACTCATCTAAATATGATTTTAGTGTAAAACAATAAGCTTCAAATGGAGTAACCTTTTTTAAATGGGTTGACTCATTTATTATTTCTATAAGCCTTTTCTTAAAAATGGAATCTTCTGTTACTTGAATACTATTATCCCACAAGTCATCAAAATATTGCTCAGCTTCTTCAAAACCATAATCAGATATTTCAACGTTAAACTCTTCTTGAGATAAAACACCAGCTTTGGTCAAGTTGCTACTACCGGTTATAAAAATATCCCTTCTACCTACTTGTGTTTCGTTTAACTTAAACAAATAAAGTTTTGCATGGTTTGGCGATGAAGTCTTTCTTATGATTATTCTATCATGGGCTATTAACTTTATAAAAAATTCAACCTGCTCTACAAAAGTTTTACTGTCAAACTCATCTGTATTAATTGCCTGTTTTACACTTTTTAGATAAAATTCAAGAGTCTCATGGTCGCTTGAAAAATTATCATTACTATTTTCAATTATTTTCCCATTTATCTGGTCTATACCCAACCCAACAAGGATTTTTAATGTAAAATCGTCATTTTTTTGTAAAGATTCATAGAGCTCCTGTACCCCTGAAAAGTAAAAAAATCCGACAAGGAATTTTAACTCATTGCTTACTCTTATCAGTGTGTTTAATCTGTTTTTAAGGATTTTTTCTGGCTGATTAGTTATAAAATTACTCAAAACTCCCCCAAAACAAGTAGTAATATAAGATTTTGACATTTGATTTACTTTTTGTCAATAATAATGGAACTGCCATCACCCCATTTTTTGCACCTTTAAGCAATAAGTAAACTTTCTTTCTTCTCATTGTCAAAGTCAATTAAAAATCCCCACGTTATGGCCCTTAAAATTCCCCAGTTAAATTTAAGCCTCATTTACTTCTTTAAACTTTTTATCCTGAAATTTTTATCGGTTATCTTCAAAAGCAGTAACAATTATAGATGTACTTGATATAGTAATGCAAACATACACAGGTAGAGTTTATAATGACCTTTTATATTAATATTGAATTATTATACCTATTTTATTAATAAGCCCACAAGTATGTTTCCTTCCTTTCTATTTATTAAGCCACTGCTAATTATTGATTTTAGCTTTTTGCAATATGCTTAAAAATGGTGCCGCAAAAAGAACTAAAAAATTAAATTATACTTGTTGCAGAGTATAATTCCACTTAAAATTGTACTGATGATTTTAACAATCTCATATTTAATCAATCTATTCTTTCCCAACAGATAAATTAAATATTGGAGGATTGTTCGGTTCCTTTTTTAGTACAACCTCATCGTATTCATCAATTAGCTGTTTTAAAGATTTTTTTGCCCATTCTTCTTTAGGGGTGTTAGTGTCATAAGTATAAAGTTCTTCCACATATGTTTTAAAATAAGTAAAATCAACAGATGTCCAACATTCTATTCCATATACATCAAGTCCCATATCAGCTGCTCTGTTAACAATCTTAGCAATATCTTCTAAACTAAAATATGGAACATTAGGGTCATTTTCTACCTCTATTATGGATATCCCATTAAGCAATTTTTTATTCTCATCTGCACTCAAATTATCAAAAGCCATTGGTATTTCATCTTTTAAATTGCCTTCTGTATAAATACCATATCCAAATTTAGATATTTTATACTCCACAGTAAAAAATTGCTGAGCAGAATCTTTATTTGTATTTACTGATATGTTTGATATCCATTTTTTGTATTCATCAAGTATTTGTTGAGTATAAAGTTCAACAGCAATGTGTTCAATCTGTAATACATTTACATCTAAATTATTAATATCTATTGATGTATTATTATCAAAAACTACCAAACAGTCAGATGTGTTACTATTAGCAATATAATCAAATTCAATAGAACTTATGCCAGTTGATTTCAGTTTGAATCTTAAAACAAAATAACCTTTATATATGGAATAATTGTTATTATTTATCCAACTTTTAATATTATCTGCCTCTTTTTTAGATAAAAGAAAAATATTACTCATTTTTTGCTCCTGCATTTAATTTAAAGTATGTGCCGTACCTTGCCGATTCCAATATTTCAGGCATCTGACTTTTTAAGCTCTTGCCGATGAATTAATTTACCACAAGAATGCAATGACATTTTTAAATTTTCTACTTCTATTCTTATACTTGTACCAGTTAATTCAACTTCTTCCTCTACTTCGGCTTCAACAAATCCCTGGGCTGATTTAATAGCTAATTCCTGTTTTTCTTTCGGTATACTTAAAGGGATAATATATCCATCAATGTTCAGCTCGCTCACTGTTAAATCTGTATCTTCTCTTTCAGATTCGTCATAATCGTATATCCAGTTTCCATTAATGACTACGTTGATAAAGTCGCCCCAGGCTGGGGTAAATTCAAACAATATGGCAAGACGATCTTTCTCAATATCAAAATTATTGTCTTTCAAGCATTTCATAATAGCCTGTTCTTCTTTGATGCTTATTCGTGTATCAAATGCCATAAACAACCTCCTTGGTTAAAATTAATTGCACTTGTACCATTCTGTTTTCGGCACACACCTTTAATAAATGAGTAAACCTTCTTTCATTTATTTCAAATTATTTAAATCTGCAGGCATTTAGAACTTTATCTTTATTACACATGCTCAAATGTTTCTTAATTGTACTTTGTTAGTATATTCTCAGCGAACCTTTTTACGACTAAAGTATATTCTTTTGGAGCATTAATTTTGACGTATTCCGCCCAAGGACGAATGAAATATAGTAACTCTTCTTCATTTGCCACATAAAAGGTTATTTGTAATTTTCCATCTGATAGCACTTTTTCAATCTTTTGTTTTGGGAAGATATCTTTCCTTTGGAAATAAGAAGCAACTTTTTGGTCAACTTCTGCAATTACTTTAACCAATTGCTTGTCCTCAAACCAAATGCTATTTGCATTATCTACCAATTTATCAATTTCAGCCTGAGGAATCTCAAAGAATTTCACAAGAATGTTTAAGTCTTTTATAAGATCAATCGAAAATTTCTTTAATGTATTTTCATGTTTAGCTAATAAATACCAAAAACCATTATCAATCAATATACATAAAGGCTGAACGGTATATTTTTTATCAAATTTTGTATAAATAAATTCTATTTCCTGCTTATGTTTAATGGCATCTTCTATTTTAGAAAAAGTATCCATTATTTTATCAATATCAATATATGATTGGTTATTTATAAGTTTTACAGCCCCCATTGAGCTTATATGAAAAATTCTTCTTGCGATTTTATCAATATGCTCTTTAGTCTTGGGGCTCACAAATTTTTTAATATATTCAAATAGTGCCGCAAGAAATTGAATCTCTGTTTTTGGCAAATCTACATCTGCAAATCTTACATTTTCAATCAGTGAATAAGTGTGTTTGTCAGGATCGTAGTATAATAACCCCTGAATATTTAGTAATTCTGATATGTATCTTTGGGCAGTCCTTACGCTGACTCCCAATTCATCTGAGATTAGTTTAGTTGTTACAGTTCTGTATCTTTTTAACAATCCAAGTATCTCTATAGTTAGTGCTATCCCTTTCATGATTTAAAATTATAACCTTCTTTAAAATATTTGATAAGCTTTCCTTTACACCCAAATTATTCCTGATAAAATATTAACATCTTTTACTATAAAAATCTATAAATGTGGGCTACGTCAAATATTGACGCTCATATTAGATAATAATAAATTAAAGATTTTATGGAGGTATTACTTTGTTAGAAACTGTTAAAAAAAGAACAAACTCGATAAATGATTATATTATACTTTAAGGAGAAAAAATTATGAATAAAACTAACATATTTTATTTTCATGGATTGGAAACAAAAGGGAAATCTAGATTATGTGCATATCTTGAAAGCCTAAATATTTGGAACATTCAAACTACTCTATTTAAATATTTTACTGAAAATCCGATAGAAAAGTTTCAAGATGAATTCAAACTTGGGTTTAATATTCTAATAGGCAGTAGCTTTGGGGCATTTCCTGCACTTTATTTCGGGTTAAATCATAAAATTCCCTTTATGTTAATAAATCCCTCTATTACTCCATTTAATACACTCAAAAGAAAAGGGATAACTGACATTAGCATTCTTGAATCGTATAAAAAAACTGAAATACAATTACAAGATTTGATAAAAAATGATGATGGGGCAAACCCAAAAAGAACCATTATAATCAGTAAAAATGATAATGTAGTAAATAATGATATAATACTTAGCACTCTAAAAATAAATAAAGAAGATTTAATAGAAACAGATTGGGGGCATATTGTTCCAACTGAAGACTATGGTCTTATCGTTAAAGAGCTAACTGCCCTTGTAAATGCTCTTTAGGGAATGCTATGATTAATTTAAGCTATATTATGATCTTACCAAAAAAGAGGCGTACTTATGAAAATAATATTCAGTAGAAAAGGTTTTGATTCATCATCGGGAGGATATCCAAGCCCCATTATTAAAGACTCAAATATAATGATTTCAATACCAATTCCAGATGAATATTCAGGAATTACTTATGACGATTTATCATTTGAAAACGAAACAGACAAAATTTCTTATGGTGACATAGTTGAAGATTTAACAAAAATGAAAATAACTAAAACAAATGGGGTACATTTAGATCCTGACTTAAATAAAAATATCTACAAAAAAAGAGTACAGATTGGAAACCTATTTTTGGTCAATGCAATGCTGCTCAATCTCATCTTGAAAATCAAGAAGTAAATGAAGGAGATATTTTTATTTTTTTTTGGATTATTTAGAGAAGTTGAAAAAGATAATGGCAGGTTTAAATATATAAAAGATCAAAAGCCTATTCATGTGATATTTGGATGGCTACAAATAGATAAAATTTTAAAAGTAGATGAAATTTTAAAGAATAAAAACCATTATAAATGGGCTCTAAGTCATCCGCATTTACAAGATAGAGAAAAGGCATTTAGTAAAAATACAACCTATGTTGGAAAAGATAAATTAAATCTTGATGGACTTAACAAAGATATCCCTGGTGCTGGATATTTTAAAAAATTTGATAAATCACTGCAGCTTACAGACAACAACTCAGACAAAGTATCTTATTGGAATTTGCCAAACTTTTTCTATCCTGAAAGAGATAGAAAACTACTAACATATCATAAAAATATGAGCAGATGGGAAAAACATAATGATTATGTACTTTTAAAAACAGTGGGTAGAGGACAAGAGTTTGTATTAGATACTAATTATTACCCAAAAACTATAGGGTGGACTAAGGACATATTTGAAAAGAATATAACATAATATGCTACACCTGACATCATCTCACTTTTGGGAGTCTATGATAGATTAGATATCACATTACGCAAAAGGAAAAATAAACTAAAAATAGTTTTACTTGTTGTGTAAAGAAACAAAAAAAGTGACGCAGGGAGGAAAATGGCTTGAAATATGAGAATATGTTAGTCATAATTAGCGATAAAATAAAAATATTAATTATTGTTCTTATCCCTCCAATTTGGGAGTATAAAAACAATAACTTTACACAATCGTTGTGCGGCATATTAATAAATTAGGATACTACTATGAAAATTAAAAAGGTTAGGTTAAATAATTTTAGAAATTACCAAGAAGAAACAACTATTGATTTTAAAGATTTGACAGTATTTGTTGGGAAAAATGATATTGGAAAATCAACAATTTTAGAAGCATTAGACATTTTCTTTAACGAGAATAAGGGTGTGACTAAGATTGAAAAAGATGATATAAATAAAAGAAATAGCGAGCAAGGAAATACAGAAACAATAATTTCTGTTGTTTTTGAAGATCTACCTGATACTTTAACGATAGATGCAACTAATCCTACTACTCTTTCAGATGAATATCTTACGAATCGTGATGGAGATTTAGAAGTAATAAAAAAATACCCGAACGCTGGGAAAGAGAAGGTTTTTATAAAAGCATATCATCCTACAAATCCTTCTTGTTCTGATTTGTTATCTAAAAAAATCTCCGAATTAAAGGGAATTCTTGATGACAATGGTATTGAATGTGAAGACAGAACAAGAAGTGCTGTTATTAGAAGTACAATTTGGAATCATTTTTTAAATGACTTGCAATTAAATGATTTTGAAATAGATGTAACAAAAGAGGATGCAAAGAATATTTGGAATCAACTTAAAAATTATATGCCTCTTTATGCTTTATTTCAATCAGATAGGAAAAATAGTGATGGGGATAGCGAAGTACAAGACCCGCTAAAAGAAGCAGTTAGACAAATACTAAATGATGAAGAACTTAGAAGGAAATTCAATGAAATAGCCACAGAAGTTAGAGGCAAATTAGAAGAAGTTGCCAATAGAACTTTAAATAAATTAAGAGAAATGAATCCTGATGTTGCAAATAGTTTGAATCCTGTAATCCCGCCAACAGAAAGTCTAAAGTGGGAAGATGTGTTTAAAAATGTTAAGATTTCAGGAGATGAAGACATTCCTATTAATAAAAGAGGTAGCGGCATAAAAAGATTAATCCTTCTTAACTTTTTTAGGGCTGAAGCTGAAAGAAGGCAACAAGAAAGAAACGTTCCGAATATTATTTATGCAATTGAAGAACCTGAAACTTCACAGCATCCAGAACATCAAAGAAAGTTAATAGAAGCCTTTAAAACATTGTCAAACACCGAGAATACTCAAATAATACTTACAACCCACAGTCCAGCAATTGTAAAACTATTGGATTTTGAGGATTTAAAACTTCTAAAAGAAGAAAATGGGCGAATTAATGTTATACAAGTTGAAAGACATAATTTGCCTTATCCATCATTAAATGAGGTCAATTTTCTTGCTTTTGGCGAATCAAATGAAGAATATCATAATGAACTTTATGGTTATATAGAAAGTGAAGGCAAATTAAATGAATACAAAAATGGTAGGACAACAATGAATTACAGAAGAATGAGAAATGGGCGAGAAATTGAAGAACAAAAAGTTTTAAGTGAGTTTATTAGACATCAAATTCATCATCCCGAAAACACATTAAATGAACGATTTACCTTGAAACAATTACAAGAATCAATAAGTGCGATGAGGGAGTTCATTCAAAAGAATATGTAAATACGACCGCACAACATTGTGTATAAGCAATGGCGGGCAAAATGCTATAAATGAAATGAATATGAATAAAATAACGGCAGTGCAAATATGAAACAAAGTGCGGAAAACCCCGCCACAGCTCATACACTGAACCGTTAGCTTGCATAAGAAAGGACACTGTAAATGAAAGAAACAATAGAAAAGCTTAAAAATTCACCACTATTTAACTTATCGTTAAGTTCGAAAGAATTATTTCATAGTAATTTTTTATATTGGATAGGTCATAATTACCCGTTAGAATTTGGAACCTTTTTTTCAAAGTTTTTAAATGAACAGCCTGAAAATTTAAGAATTAAAGAAATATTTAGAGAAAAAGAGAATATTGATTTATCATTCAATTATTCTAATGGACAAGAAATATTGATTGAAAATAAAGTTAAAAGTGTTCCATATATTGGACAATTAGCAAAATATTCAGAGAAACATACAAATAGAAAAAATTACATATTACTTTCATTATCAGAACCTATGTTTTTCCAATCGAAAAGTAAGCTAGAAGTTAATGGTGTATTTTGGCACTATTTGAATTATTCTGATTTACAATTAATGTTACAATCCTTATCTGAAAGTATAAATAATGAGTATCACCGACAAATAATTATTGATTATTGTGAATTTATAAGTGGTTTAATAAAAATTAATGAATATTGTAAAATTGACAGGGAAGAATTATTTGATTTTCACTCAATTAAAACAAATCAATTATACAGAGAACTTATAGATATAAGATTACACGATTTTTATCTAAAAAAGAAGTATGAGTTGTTAGCATATGAGATTTATAAGGAATTAGATGAACTTGGAAAGAATTTAACAGACTTTAGCTTGCCTCTAAACTGGAATAATAAAAAACCGATAATTTTCCTCGGGTATGGAATGACTCGAAGTTTAGGACTGATGGATTTGAAATATTTAATTTCGCCTAACATTGTATTAGGAATTCAAATACAAGGAGAACATTACAGAATGGTTGTTGAAGACAATAATTCTATAATTGCACATAAAATAAAAGAAAAATTATTAGACAATAAATTGTGGTTTGACTTTTCAAATTCATTTCCAAGTGCAAGAGTTTATCCAAAGCCAGAAAAAGGATTTAATAAATATGGGAATACATTTTTTTATAAATCGGTAAAACTAGGAACAGAATTTACAATAAATAAAATTATTAGTACTATAATCAAGGATGTAGAACATATTGAGAAAAATATTAATGAAATCAGAACAATAATTACGCAAGCTAAGAATGCATAAACTTAATGCGGGATAAGTGCTGAATATGAACGGATTAACTATAAACAAACTTCGGTGTAAATTGAAAGTAAAGTGCTTCAAAAACCCGCACTACGCCTATACTCACCGCTATGCCCTATTACAGATATGAAAATTAATAAGGAGATAAAGTGAATGAATTAGTATCTTTTAAAAATATTTTTAAGGACAGAATTTTTAAAATTCCTGATTATCAAAGAGGATATGCTTGGACAACAAGACAGTTGAAAGATTTTTGGGAAGTGTCAAAGTCAATTAAAAATCCCGACGTTATGGCCCTTAAAATTCCCCAGTTAAATTTAAGCTTCTTTTACTTCTTGTAAACTTTTTATTCTGTAACTTTTACCGGTTATCTTGAAGATATGAGAATGATGAATAAGCCTATCTATTATTGCAGAAGCCAGACAACATCACCAAATATATTACCCCATTCTTCAAATGGTCTATTAGTGGTAATAATTACAGAATTAGTTTCATATCTTTGTCTGATAATTTCAAAGAATTCATCAACATAGTTTAACGGAATCTTTTTAAATCCAACTTCATCGATTATAAGTAAATCTACCCTCAGAAATTTTTTTAATACAGTAAAATAGCCACCATCACCTTTGGCAGCTACCAATCTTGCTACAATATAGTTTGCATGGATAAATACCACTAGGTTTATTCTATGGGGAATTTGTTGAAAAAGAATTTATTTTTATGAAAATTTATTATCTTATTCTGCTATGGTTGAATATGATGGACTATATTAGACATTTTACGTCCCCCTCACGGCCCCAAGCTTAAAATGGATTTTAAAAAATGAAGTTTAACAAGGTGTTAGATATTTAATAAACGGAGAGAGAGGGATTTGAACCCTCGGTACCGGGTGAACGGTACACACGATTTCCAATCGTGCTCCTTCGGCCAGACTCGGACATCTCTCCAAAAATGAAGGAGTTGAATACCACTAAAATATCTTAGTGTCAATAGCCGATTGATTCTTGAGTTGCCTTTATCAGATAAAATAAAACAAAACTATCTTTTATTATATTTTCTCGAGCAAAATAAATATATTGTGTAGTGTTAAAAAGTTAGCGAGAGGTTAATATTGTTTAAAAATAGATAATGGTTATAATGTTTGATAAGTATCTCTTAAAAATAGAATATAGTAAATTCAGGCAATTTTTGAATAATCCGTTCAATAATGCTAAAAAAGGATTATATTTTTTAGTTAGATTAAAAAATATTGAATATTGCTAAAAAAACCCTTAAAAAGATTGACGAAGCAAAAGGCCGATGTTATAAATTAAGAGCTGTAATATAAGAAAATCAATAATCTGTGTCATACATAAAATAAGGAGGAAATATGGCTGAGAAAAAATTTGTCAATATTGATGGTAATACTGCTGCAGCTTACGTTGCGCATGCTACCAATGAGGTTATTGCCATTTATCCGATTACACCATCGTCTGTAATGGGAGAGCTAGCTGATGAATACAGTGCTAAGGGCAAGAAGAATATTTGGGGTACAGTGCCAAAAGTTGTAGAATTGCAATCTGAAGGCGGAGCATCCGGTGCAGTCCATGGAGCTTTGTCTGCTGGGGCGTTGACTACTACTTTTACTGCATCACAGGGTCTGCTGTTGATGATTCCTAATATGTATAAAATAGCAGGTGAATTAACACCTACTGTTTTTCATGTTAGTGCAAGAGCTGTAGCTACCCATGCTCTTTCAATTTTTGGTGATCACTCTGACGTTATGGCTTGTCGTCAGACAGGATGGGCTATGCTGTGTTCAAACAACCCGCAGGAGGTTATGGATTTTGCTCTTATTGGTCAAGCGGCTACATTAAAATCAAGAGTACCAGTTCTGCATTTTTTTGATGGTTTTAGGACTTCTCATGAGATTAGGACTACGGAAGAAATACCTTTTGAAATAATGAAAGAGATGATAGATGACGAGCTTATTAAAGCTCATAGAGAAAGAGGGTTGAGCCCTGATCATCCAACAATAAAGGGTACTGCTCAAAACCCTGATGTATTCTTTCAGGGAAAAGAAGCTGTTAATAAATTTTATGAAGCAGCTCCTGCAATCTTCAAACAGGAGATGGAAAAATTCTTTAAGCTAACCGGTAGAAAATACAATCTTTTTGACTACATTGGTGCTCCTGATGCTGAAAAAGTGATTATTATGATGGGTTCAGGTGCTGATGTTGCAGAAGAAGCTGTTGAATATATGAATTCTCTTGGAGAAAAAGTGGGTCTTATGAAGATAAGGCTTTACAGACCATTTTCACTTGAGGATTTTGTAGCGGCTTTACCAAAATCTGTATCAAAAATAGCTGTGCTTGATAGGACAAAAGAGCCGGGCGGACTTGGTGAGCCACTTTATCTTGATGTTAGGACTGCAATTGGCGAAGCTATGCAGAAGAAAATGGTTAAATTTGACAGATACCCTATAATTATAGGCGGCAGATATGGACTTGGTTCAAAAGAGTTCACTCCTGCAATGGTTAAGGCAGTATTTGACAATCTTGATGCAGCTGAGCCGATTAATAGCTTTACTGTTGGTATCGAGGATGACGTTACAAATAAAAGTCTTAAATACGATCCGAGCTGGCTTACACCACAGGATGGCGTTTTCAACGGTATGTTTTTTGGGTTAGGGTCAGATGGTACTGTCGGTGCAAACAAAAACTCAGCAAAAATTATTGGAGATTTGACCGGCAGTAATGTTCAAGCTTATTTTGTTTATGACTCTAAGAAATCAGGCTCTATGACCACTTCTCATGTTAGATTTGGTAAGAGACCTATAAAGAGTTCTTACCTTGTTCAAGAAGCTGATTTTATAGGATGCCATAATTTTTCTTTCCTTGAGCAGTATGATATAGTTACAAAGCTTAAAAAGGGAGGTACGTTCCTTTTAAACAGCATCTATTCTGCTGATGAAGTTTGGGACAAACTTCCTGCAGAAGTTCAGAAGCTTCTTATTGAAAAAGAAGCAAGATTTTATGTTATAAATGCAAATGAGATTGCTGAAAAAATTGGGCTCGGCAATAGGGTTAATGTAATTCTTCAGACTGCTTTCTTTAAAATTGCCAATGTTGCACCATTTGATAAAGTTATTGAATCTATTAAGGATGCTATCGAAAAGACTTACGGTAGGTATGGTGACAGTGTTGTCAATATGAATAAAAAAGCTGTTGATGCAGGTGCTGAGGAGCTTTATGAAGTAAAAGTTCCAAGCTCTGTAACCAGCTCAATAAAAATGAGTAAGTATATTAATGATCCTGACGCTCCTGAATTTGTTAAAAAAGCTATCAGTAAAATGGTTGCAAATGAGGGGGATGATGTTCCAGTTTCATGGCTTCCTGTTGATGGTACTTTCCCTGTAGGTACAAGTAAGTATGAGAAAAGAAATATTGCTTTGAATGTGCCTCAGTGGGATCCGGAAGTATGTATTCAGTGCGGTATCTGCTCATTTGTATGTCCACATGCAACCATTAGGATGAAAGTTTATGATGAAGAGGTTTTAAAAAGTGCTCCTGCTACATTTAAATATGCTGATGCTAGGGGTAAAGAATTTGCGGGGATGAAGTTTACGATTCAAGTTGCAGTTGAAGATTGTACCGGTTGCGGTGCATGTGTATTTAACTGTCCTGCTAAGAGTAAAACTGACCCAATGCACAAAGCAATTAACATGGTGCCACAGGTACCATTGCGTGAGACTGAAAGAGAAAACTTAAAGTTTTTCCTCTCAATACCTGAACTTGATCCTACTAAATACAATAAAAATACTCTAAAAGGTAGCCAGCTTGCTCCTCATATGTTTGAGTTTTCTGGTGCATGTGCAGGTTGCGGTGAGACTCCATATGTTAGACTTATGTGCCACCTTTTCGGTGACAGGGCTATAATCGCAAATGCTACAGGGTGTTCATCTATCTATGGTGGAAACTTGCCGACTACGCCTTACACTACAAGGTATGATGGATTAGGACCTGCATGGAGTAATTCTCTGTTTGAGGATAATGCTGAGTTTGGCTATGGTATGAGACTTGCGATAGACAAATTTAATGAACAAGCTTTAGAACTTTTAGAACAATTAAAAGACAAACTAGATAGTGAATTGGTTGAAAATATAGTAAATGCTCCACAAAAAACTCAAATTGAAATTGAGGAGCAGAGAAATAGAGTAAAAGCGTTGAAAGATTCACTTAAATCAATGGATACTCCTGAAGCAAAAAAGCTTCTTGAGCTGGCAGATTATTTGGTGAAAAAGTCTGTATGGATTGTTGGTGGTGATGGTTGGGCATATGATATTGGTTATGGTGGACTTGACCATGTGTTAGCAGATAATAAAAATGTAAATGTTTTGGTACTTGATACAGAGGTTTACTCTAATACTGGAGGTCAGGCATCTAAAGCTACAACCATTGGTTCGATAGCAAAGTTTGCTTTTTCAGGTAAGGAAGTGGAAAAGAAAGACCTTGCAATGATTGCTATGACGTATGGGCATATATACGTGGCCAAAGTATCTCTTGCTAACCCTGCGCAATGTGTTAAGGCATTTGTTGAAGCAGAAAATTATGATGGGCCATCCATCATAATAGCTGATTCTCACTGTATAGCTCATGGTATCGATATGTCAAAAGGTGTTGAACAACAAAAACTTGCTGTGAATTCAGGATATTGGATGCTTTACAGATTTAATCCTGAATTAAGAAAGGAAGGTAAAAATCCTTTGACTATTGATAGCAAAGAGCCAACAATGTCTGTTGAAGAGTTTATGAAGACAGAAAACAGATTTAGGGCTGTAGCTAAAATGTTCCCTGAAAGGGCTAAGATGTTGGCTGAGCTTGCTGAAAAGAGTGTAAAAGCAAGAAATTCTCTTACAAGGCAATTAGCTGAAAAAATAGACTGTACTGAGTAATATAAAAGGGGGCTTAAAGCCCCCTTTTTTATTTTCCTGGACTTTTATGGACGTGTACTACCTTTAAAATACCATCAAAATTTACTACTACTCTACTTTCATTTACGACTTTGTGGGTGATTTCTTCATTTTTAGAAGATACTACTAACGTGTATGATAAGATTGCACAGTTGTCGTAAATTTGAGCTCGTTTATCAAGAAGCATAATATTGAATTTATTGTGAGTGCCTGCCCAGTCAGATTCCATCATAAATTTATGAAAATCTAAGCCATCAATTCTGTGAGGAGCTACAAACCATTCATAAAGCCCTAAATCCTCTATGCAAGAATTTTTATACTTTTCAAAATCACCTGAATATATTGCATTAAGATGCTCTTCTAAGAAATCCCACAATATTTTTTCGTTCACATTGCCCTCCTGTTAAAACTTGTTGATAATTTAAATAGTTTCATTTAATTATAGCAGTCAGAGGTGAAAATGCCATACATATTATTGACTTTGAGTACACTTTTTTGGTCAGGAAATTTTGTATTAAGCAAAGGGATGGCTGCATCTATTCCACCCATTGCACTTGTATTTTGGAGATGGACGCTTGCAGGTATAATCCTTGCTCCATTTGTTTTAAAAAAGTTTATTGATAACTGGGATATTGTAAAGCAACATACTAAATATTTGTTAGCTGTGTCATTTCTTGGGGTGACTACATTTAATGCCCTTGTCTATTTGGCAATGCACTATACTACCGCAGTGAATGCTGTCCTTGTAAACTCTTTTACACCTGTAATAATTTTTATATTTTCAGCATTAATTTATAAAGAAAAAATCACATTAATGCAGTTGCTTGGAATTATTGTTTCGATATCGGGTGTTTTTACAATTATGACAAAAGGGGATTTGCATGTACTACTTTCTATGAAATTTAATCTTGGGGATATTC
>NZ_JAJAFU010000030.1 GCF_020480685.1 Deferrivibrio essentukiensis | reverse complement strand
AGTCTTGACAAAAGGGGGCATCTTAAAAACCAACCGTTACAAAAGCTTTCAAAACATATCTTCCAGGTAAACCACCCGGGTCAGGCGAGCCTTCTCTTGACATCCAGGAAAACTTTACAAAATTAATTGAAGTATATATTACAAGCATTGAATAAGGAATTAAAAAAATTAAATTACCAAGAAAATCTATCCAAGCCCTTATTTTCTCCGGCATTTTCATATAAAAAACATCTACTCTTACATGTTTGTCTTTTTTTAAAGTGTAAGCAGCACCTATTAAAAACATTACTGAAAAAATATGCCACTCCATCTCCTGAACAGCCACTTTACTGCTATTCAACGCATATCTTGTAAAAACATCATAACACACAACAAGAACCAATGCGGTTGAAAGCCAGGCAGCCAAATAGCCAACTTTTTCATTAAGGCTATCTACTAAATTAACATACCATCTAATGATCTTCAAAGCAGACCTCCATTGTATTTTTGTGGAAAATCTTATACACTGCCTAAAACGTTGTCAATATTTTTTAATGAAAATTATACTTTATTTTAACAATATATAAAAATAATTAATTTTTTAACAATTCTAAAACTCTCAAAACTTCAGGCAAAAGCTGCTTTTTTCTTGACAGCACTCCAGGTAAATCATAAATATTCTCTCCCAACTTATTATAAATAAGAAGATTTTCTAAAGGCTGAAAACCACTTGTCAAAAGCACACTCTTCTCCTCAATAATATCAGTAACCAACAAACTTGCCCAATTTAAATTTTTAACCGAGGCAATTTTTTTAACCTCATCCAGTAAAATTTGTTTAATATCATTTAACTCTATCAGATTAACTGTTTCTACCTGACCTATTCCAATCCTATACCCTTGCTCTTCAAAAATTTTAAAATCCGTTGCCACAATACTCTCTGGTGACCTTCCCTTAAGCTTTGATGATGCCTCAAACATTTTTTTCCCGTATTCCCTATAGTCGACTCCAAGCTTTGCAGACAAAAACTCCACTGCTTCTACATCTTCATTAGTCATAGTAGGAGATTTTAGCACAACTGTGTCAGATAGAATTCCCGACAAAAGCGCCAAAGAATTCTTTTCATCTATTTCAACATTATTTAACCTATATTGCTGAAAAACTAATGTACACGTACTTCCTACAGGTTTTGCAAAAAATGTCACCGGTGACTTTGTCCTGACCGTTCCAAGCCTGTGATGATCAACTATCTCAACTATTTCAGCCATTTCAACGCCATCTACAGATTGTGAGAGTTCGTTATGGTCCATTAAAATAATCTTATGTTTTTTATCTTTCAACAAATCACTTCTTGTAATAATCCCAACAAGTTTACCGTTTTCTACTACCGGCAAGCCACGATGGTTTTCACTGATCATAATTTTTCTTGCATCTTCAATATAAAAATTTGGCTCCGTTATTGGAATTTTATCAGTCATGATAAACTTGATTGGAACAGAAAAAACAATCCTTCTTAGTGTCTCAGCCGTATCTAAGTATGAAACATAAACAAATCCTTTATAGTCGGTTATATCAAAATCAAACTCTTCAGCATTATTAATACCGGTAATAACTACCCCTGCTATATTGTTTTTTATTGCATATTCAATAAAATCTCTCCTTTTCCCGACGATAAGGACTGTCTTATCCGCATGCAAATTTTTAAACCTTTTTAAAAAAGTATCAAAAGGCATACCGCCCACAAGAAAATGTGTTAGAAACTCTTCTCTTTCTCCTATTTGTATAAAATCTCCAGGGATAACATTTTTAAAGTTTTCAGGTCTAACCAAATACTCAGGTTTATTCTCTATGTTGTTTGGTAAAAAAAATCTTGATATTTCAAGTATGCTAACCACACCTTTATAAAGTTGGCCATCAACTATAGGTGTCAGTCTAACGCCAAGAGACTCAAGATTTTTTACCGCATTGTAAATAGGCTCATCCGGAGTAGAAAATATGACTTCTTTTGTCATTACATCCTTTACTTTAGGGAAAATATCTCTAATAAAAACAGGTGGCTCATCATCTATGTTTGAAAATACAAACTTTGTCTGGTCATTCAAACTGCCACATCTTGCAGCGATATATCTATGCTTACTGTCAACTTTGTTTTTAAGATTAGCATAGGCATATGCCGAACATATAGAATCGGTATCAGGATTTTTATGTCCGACAACAAAGATTTCACCCATTTTTCTACCTCATAAGATATTTTGATGAACTTCTATAGAAAATTTTTCAATAAATCATATAATATATGATATAATTTGTAAAATAAAAAAGGAGAAAATTATGAATATAATTTTAAAAGAAGAGGAAAATTGTACCTTACTTACAATAACAGATATAAGAATCGATTCGAGTATATCCGAAGAATACAAGAATAAACTCGTCAGCTGTTTAAAAAATAAACCTATTATAGTAGACTTTAAAAAACTTGAATTTATAGACAGCTCAGGGCTCAGTGCTTTTATCTATTTTTATAAGCAAGGTAAAGCCAAAAACATCACTATACGATTTATAAACATATCAGATAAGGTAATGTCCATCTTAAAAATGACAGGGCTCACAAAAATATTTGAAATATATGACAATTTGGATGAGGCGTTGGTAAACTTGTCATGAAACTTATATTTGAGCTAACTCTCCCCAGTAAATTGGATATATTACAAAAAGTGGGGGAGTTATTGGAAAATTCGGTAAAAAATTTTTATCCAAATCAATCTGATGTCGCTTTCTACCTCAATCTTGCGGTAACTGAAGCCCTCTCAAATGCTGTAAAACATGGAGCAAAACAGGAGATAACAGTAAAAATCACTGTTGAAAACTTAACGATTAATATTGAAATAATTGATAAAGGGGGCAAACTTGACAAAAACCCTTTAATAAATAATCCCGACCCTTATGATGAGTCAGGAAGGGGACTTTTTATTATCTCAAAAATAGTTGATAAAATGGAATTTATTCAAACAGAAGACTCAACAATATTTACATTGACAAAAAATTTAAAACCTAACAGCACTACGATAAATTAATTATAAGAATCAATGAAGTATATTTCTCACCTGTTTTAATATTTATTTTCCCTCTAACATAACTTATAAGCTCTCTTAACAATCTGACCTCAACAGACGGATAACTAAAGTCTTCTTCATCATTTAAAAAGTTTTTTACATTAAAATTTAAATTTATTAATTCTATCAGCAATTCACTCCCATTTTTTGTTATCCTCAAAATACTTCTGTCTGAGTGAGATAAAATTGATAGTACAACTGTAAATATATTTAATAAACTGTCCCGAAAAAAAGTAAAAGAGGCATCCTCAAACACTACCCTTTTAAAAACACCTCTGTCAAATAGTTTACGTGAAGCTTCTTCCATAAGCCCTTTTATTGTTATGATTTTTCTTTCATCGGTATATGTTTTATTTTTTAAGTTTGAAAGTACATTTAAAAACTCAATAATCATTTTCATTTCGTGAACAGCTTTTTTTATGGTATTACTTACTTCAACAATATCACCATCATATTTTTCATACAAATAATTAGCTGAGCCTTCGGCAATATTCAGATGCACCTTGAGCTCATTGCTAACCTCTTTGATAAATTTTGAAACAGAATTTTGGTACTTTTCAAAATTGGATGTTTTTTCGCCTTTTTCGAAAATATTATTAATCACATCCATTAACTTGTTGTATGTAATAGGTTTATGTAAAAACTCATCAGCCCCTAACTTCTCGGCCTGCTCTATATCGGTCTCGTCGCCATAGGCTGTCAAAATTATTGCCACAGAGTTTTTATTTAGGCTTTTAATTTTTTTTAAAACATCCAATCCACTTATATCACCAAGATATAAATCTATGAGATAAACATCATATTGACTTTTTTCTAATTTTTCAAAAGCTTCTTTTCCGCAAGAAGCGGTTTCCACATTAAAATAACGGCCCATCAATACCGACAGGCCGTCCCTTATCCCAATATCATCATCAATAATAAGCAAAGATTTGGTTAAATTGTCCACTATTTTGAAAGCCTCTCAATAACCGATTCAAGAAAATCTTCCGTCAAAGCACCTACGTAAAAGTTAAAAAGTGTCCCGTCAGGCTTATAGAATATATTTGTTGGTATACTGGAAACGTTCATTTTAGCTTCAAGTGCCCTTTCCGCATGAAAAGTCGGATATGGAATACCTTTATCAACTACAAACTCAGCCCCTTTCTGAACATCATCATCAATAGAAATACCTATAATCACAAATTTATCCTTATGCTTATTATATACTTTTATAAAGTCAGGAATTTCTGCCTTACAGGGTGGACACCATGAGGCAAAAAAGTTTACCAGCACTACTTTACCTTTGTATTGAGCTTTTACCTCTTCATATTTTGCTATGCTCATCTGAGGAATAATTTCAGAAGGGTTTACATTTTTGCTGCTATTGTTTGAACAACTTAAAACAAAAAACGTCATCATGATAACCAATATTAAAATTTTTCTCATCAACCACTCCTAATCTTTTTGCCGATTATACCAAAATTATAAAAAAAGTCTACTAAGCTTACTAAGAATATATCACTTTAAATAAGTACTCAAAACTTCAGACATATCTCTTTTTTTGACATTTAACTCTTTAAAGCACGCATCATCATCACAAATATTCCCTTCGGTAAGCATAATAAACTGGTCTGTCGTAATAGGAAACCACGTAGTCTTCCCAAAAAGTTTAACCATTATCCGGATAATAAACTCGGGAATTGGAAAAAGTAGCACTTTTCTGCCGGTAACCCTATTTATCATCTTTAATATCTCTTTATATGTATATATATCCTTACCACAAACACTGTATGTTTTACCAATACTTGCATCCTCTTTCAAAGCATTTACAAACAGCTCGGCAACTTCATAAACACTTACCGGCTGCATTTTATAGCCTCCATCACCAAAATAGCTGAATAAAGGTGTCATTTTCATAAGACCGTTTAGCATATTAATAAAGATATCCCCCGGACCGTAAATAACTGAAGGCCTGAAAATAGTGTAATTTAACCCTTTAATCTTTAAATACTCCTCAGCCATAAATTTTGTTTTGTGATAATCACTCACTGCATCTTCACGAGTGCCGTTGGCCGACATGTGAATAAATCTCTTGATACTGTATTTATATGCCAAATCAACAATATTCTTTGTAGCCTCATAGTGAAGTTTGTCAAAAGTTACCCTTTTTTTTCTATCTTCCCTAATTATCCCCACCAGATGAATTACGGCATTGCACTCTTTCAGATAATCCTCATAGCTTTCAGGTTTTAGTATATCCCCTTTTACATAAATAACATTTTCCATCTCCTCGGCTTTATCTATATCTCTCACCAGTGCTACCACAATATAGCCTTCCCTTTGAAGTAGCCTCAAAATTTCTTTCCCTACAAAACCGGTAGAGCCAGTCAAAAATACTTTCACAGTTTACCTCCATAACCTTTTATCATCAAATTGCCTCATAGACAGATAGGTATCCTTACAGACCAAGATGTGATCCTGTAAAATAATTTCAAGGATTTCCAGCCCACTCTTTATTTTAATAGTCAAATCATAATCACTATTAGAAAATTTTAATACTCCACTCGGATGATTATGTGCTACGATTGCAGAAACAGCACCACCTTTAACTGCAAATTCAGCTACTTCCCTAACAAAAACAACTGCCTGATTTACTGTACCAGTATCAAATATTTTATATTCCAACAATTCCCCTTTTGAATTGAGCAAAATTACTACAAATTTTTCCTTATTTTCATAGCCAATTTTATATTTTAAAAAATCGAATACAGACTCAGGGGAATTCAATATTTCTTTCTTGTCTTTTACAACACCTCTTTCTATTCTAAACAAAAATTCTTTTAACAGTTTAAAAAAAGTTTCCGTTTCAAAACCAAGCCCCTTAATACTCCCTATATCATAGGAAAATATATTGTTTAACCCGCCGCTAACCTTAATAAGCTCTTTTGCATAAGGTTTTGTATCTTTACCCCTTACAACATATCCCAACAATAATTCCAATATTTCATAGTCCTGCAAACTGTCAGGATTAGACAAAAATCTTTCCTTCAATCTTTTTCTATGCCCTAAATAATGTTTTTCCATGTATAAATAATACCATTTTTTTAAAAATTTTAAATTTAAAGATAGAAAAAAATAAAAAATGTACTATTATTAGGCTTCAAAAAAAGGAGGGCAGTATGGCAGATAAATGCAATACCAACTCTGGCTGCAGCAGTTGCTCTTCTACAGACTCCTGCGACACAAGCCAGAAACAAAATCACACAAAATTAATGATTGCACAAACCCTTGAGAAGATTAAGTACAAAGTTATGGTAATGAGCGGAAAAGGTGGTGTTGGCAAGTCAACAGTATCAGTAAACTTAGCTTCTTCCCTTAGTAAGCTCGGTTACAAAGTTGGACTTATCGATGCAGATATTCACGGGCCTAATATTCCAAAAATGTTTGGTATCAAAGAAAAAGGAGTTTTATCAACTGCTGAAGGGATAATCCCTTACGAGCCGATAGAAAACTTATATATTATGTCAGTAGGTTTTCTTATCAGGGATGATGATGATGCAGTAATATGGAGAGCACCGTTAAAACACAGTCTGATAGAGCAATTTTTAAGTGATGTAAAATGGGGAGAGCTTGACTTCTTACTTATCGATCTTCCCCCCGGAACAGGGGACGAACCACTCAGTGTAGCGCATGTAATCGGCGACATAGACGGAAGCGTAATTGTAACAACACCCCAAGAGGTTGCACTGCTTGACTCACGTAAATCTGTAACATTTAGTAAAAAACTGAATGTACCAATACTTGGAATAGTAGAAAATATGAGCGGTTTTGTATGCCCAAAATGTGGCGAAAGAACAGATATTTTCAAAACCGGGGGCGGAGAAAAAGCAGCTAACGAATTAAAGGTAAATTTTCTTGGGAAGATTCCACTTGATCCAATGGTTGTAATGCAAGGAGACTCTGGTAAACCGTATGTAATAGAATATCCTAATAACGAGGTTACTAACTCTTTCAGACAAATATCTGAAAACATAATCAGGCAACTTACTTCTAAATAGTATTATTTGTTTAAAATACTCTTCCTTGGCGCAAGATAATATCTTGCGCCTTATTTTTTAAATAGCTTTATTATAGATTTTTTCTATACTATTGTCTCACATAACAATACTTCTTTTTAAAAAAGCAAAACTATATAAAAAATAAAAATACACATATTAAACTATAGTCAATTGTTATATTCAAAGATTTTATATATCAACAAATACAAAGAATCTTGACAATTATAATTTTCTATAATAGTATTTAGTTAAACTTAATTTTGTTTAATTTTTAAACGTAAAAATAATGAGTTATAATATAGTAAAAATCTTTGGGGGATGTTATGAGAATAAAAAAGCTCATGTGTGCAAACAGGGGAGAAATAGCAATTAGGGTTTTTAGAGCCTGTACTGAATTAGGAATTAGAACAGTTGCTATTTACTCAAATGAAGATATCTATTCACTGCATCGTTACAAAGCAGATGAAGCATACTTGGTAGGAAAAGGGCTTGACCCTGTGCAGGCATACTTAAATATAGATGAGATAATTGATATTGCCAAAAGAAAAAATATAGATGCGATACATCCCGGCTACGGTTTCCTCTCTGAATCTTATGAATTTGCCTCTGCGTGCGATAAGGCTGGCATAATATTTGTAGGCCCAAGACCGGAAACAATTAAAATTTTTGGTGACAAACAGATATCAAAAGACCTTGCAAGAGAGTGTGGAGTCCCTGTTATCGAAGGCTCACCTGGAAATGTAAGAAATATAGAAGAGGCCAAACAGATTGCCTCAAACATTGGATATCCGGTACTTTTAAAAGCCGTTGCAGGTGGTGGTGGAAGAGGCATCAGGATATGCAACTCTGAAAAAGAGCTTATTGAAAACTTTGAATCTGCAAAAAGGGAATCTTTAAAGGCATTTGGTAAAGATGAAATCTTACTTGAAAAATATATTCATAAACCGAAGCATATAGAGATACAGCTGTTAGCAGATAGGTATGGCAACATCGTTCATCTGTATGAAAGAGATTGCTCAATTCAAAGAAGACATCAAAAAATAATAGAAATAGCCCCTTCTCTTAATCTGCCGGAAAAAACTTTAACAAACCTTTATAAAGATTCAATTAAAATAGGAAAGATGTCAAACCTTTCAAGTGCAGCTACCGTAGAATTTTTAGTAGACAAGTCAGGGAAACATTATTTTCTTGAAGTCAATCCCAGGATACAGGTAGAGCACACTGTGACAGAGCTTATCACAGGTATTGATCTTGTTCAGGCACAAATACATATTGCAGCAGGTGAGACACTTGATGGCAACAAAATATCAATTGCTTCCCAAGATTCTATTTTAAAGCACGGATATGCTATTCAATGCAGGGTGACAACAGAAGACCCTGAAAATAAATTTATGCCTGATACAGGCACCATTGAAGCATATAGAATCGCTGCCGGCTTTGGCGTCAGACTTGATGCAGGTAATGGTTATGTAAATGCAAAAATCACCGAACATTACGATTCATTACTCGTAAAGGTATCTACTTGGGCAACTCAATTTGAAAATTCAGCCCGTAAAATGGCAAGAGCATTAAGTGAATTTAGAATCAGAGGTGTAAAAACAAACATCCCTTTCTTAGAAAATGTAATCAACCATGAAAAATTTTTGAAAGGTGAGGTTGATACAACATTTGTAGATGAAACCAACTCATTGTACCAATTTAAAAAGAGGAAAGATAGAGCCACCAAGACGTTAAAATTTTTGGCTAACAATATAGTTAACAATCCTTCCGGTGTAAAGCTTACTGATGATATCACATTGCCACCAATAAAAACACCTGTTATCAAATTCGGAGAAAAAATACCTACAGGCACAAAAGATATTTTAAACAGAAAAGGGGTAAAAGGTGTTTTGGACTATATAAGAAATTCAAAAGAAGTCCTTTTTACCGACACTACATTTCGTGATGCTCATCAATCTCTTTTAGCCACAAGAGTTAGGACAAAAGACATGATTGAAATTGCTGATGCGTACGCTTATCACATGAACAATTTATTTTCATTAGAAATGTGGGGTGGAGCTACATTTGATGTTGCATTTAGATTTCTAAAAGAATCACCGTGGGAAAGACTTCGACTTTTAAGAGAAAGAATTCCGAATATACTATTCCAAATGCTTTTAAGAGCTTCAAATGCAGTAGGTTATACAAACTACCCTGACAATGTAGTTAAAAAATTTATAGAATTATCCGCTAAAAATGGGATTGATGTTTTTCGTATTTTTGACTGCTTTAATTGGCTTGACCAGCTTAAAGTAGCAATTGAAGAGGTAAAAAAGAATGAAAAAATATGTGAAGCAGCAATATGCTACACCGGGGACATAACTGATCCTAAGAAACATAAATACAGCCTTAAATATTATACAGGTCTTGCAAAAGAGCTTGCCCTAATGGGTACAGATATTATCGGCATAAAAGATATGGCAGGACTTTGCAAACCCTATGCAGCCAAATTATTGGTCAAAGCAATCAAAGATGAAACAGGACTACCAGTACATTTTCATACGCACAATACCAGTGGAAACGGTGAAGCATCCGTGCTTATGGCAATAGAGGCAGGTGCCGAAATAGTTGACGCAGCAATAAGCTCTATGAGTGGACTAACCAGTCAACCAAACTTAAACTCAATAATGGCCGCTCTTGAATCCACTGAAAAACGTCCATCCATTGATAAAGATTGGGCTCAAAATATATCTGATTATTTTGAAAGGGTCAGAAGATATTATTTCCCATTTGAAAGTGGTCTAAAGTCAGCAACCGCAGAAGTTTACGAGCATGAAATTCCCGGCGGCCAATATTCAAATCTTATTGTGCAGGTGGAAGCAATGGGACTCTTAGACAGATGGGAAGAGGTAAGGAAAATGTACAAAGAGGTTAACAATGCCCTCGGAGATATAATCAAGGTAACACCTTCCTCAAAAGTTGTAGGTGATTTGGCACTATTTTTGGTCAGAAATGATCTGACGGTAAACGACTTATACACAAAAGGGGAAACATTATCATTCCCTGACTCGGTGGTAAGCTTTTTTAAAGGGATGTTAGGTCAGCCTGTGGGAGGCTTCCCATCAGATTTGCAAGAAATAGTTTTGAAAAATGAAAAAGCTATCAAATGCAGGCCTGGAGAGCTTCTAAAACCATACGACTTCGAAAACGCTAAAAAAACTCTGGAAAAAGAGCTTAGTAAAGAATTTTCCGATGAAGAGCTGATATCTTTTGCCCTTTATCCTCAAGTATTCAAAGATTTTGTAAAATTTACAGACGAATTTGGCAATCCGATAGTTTTGGATTCAAAATCATTTTTCTATCCACTAAGAAAGGAAGAGGAAATCTCCATAGATATTGAAGAAGGTAAGACACTTATAATTAAATACCTTGGT
This sequence comes from Deferrivibrio essentukiensis, assembly GCF_020480685.1. Lineage (NCBI taxonomy): Bacteria > Pseudomonadati > Deferribacterota > Deferribacteres > Deferribacterales > Deferrivibrionaceae > Deferrivibrio > Deferrivibrio essentukiensis. The sequence continues at coordinate 11,702 of NZ_JAJAFU010000030.1, read as the reverse complement.
ATCAGCGAGCCGGATACCAAAGGGGAAAGAAGGGTTTATTTTGAGTTAAACGGTCAGCCCAGAAATGTAGCTATAAAAGATAACACATTGACAGATATTATAAAATCAAACACAAAAGGGGATATTTCAGATCCAAAACAAATATGTGCAACAATGCCGGGGAAAATAACAAAAATAAATGTTAAATTAAACGATAAAGTAAAAAAAGGTGATATTTTATTAATCACTGAAGCGATGAAAATCGAAACTAAGATTGCAGCAAGTGTCGATGGAAAAGTAGAAGAAATTCTCCTTTCTGAAGGAGATAAAATAGAGGCTGGAGACCTTCTTATTAAGCTCTCTTGACTTCCATGGGGCTTTATGCCCCACCCCCCCTTTTTCTTTCAATACTTTATTTTATAAAAAAGAAGTCCTAAATATTCGTGGAGGGCTTTATAGGATTCATAAAGATAACCCATTTTAGGCAGAAAACTGTCAAAAGAATACCCTGTCCTGTCTGTCTTAAAATCAGTCGGAGCAGGAATAGCATCCAAACCTGCTTTTTGAGAAAGAAACATCGCCCTTGGCATATGGTAGGCTGATGTTACAATAATAACTCTGTCATAATCATTATTCAGAACAATACTCTTGGTATTAAGAATATTTTCATAGGTATCAAGACTATTTGTATCCAAAATTATTCTATCCCTGTCAACACCTAACCTCAGTAGCACATCCCGCATAGCTTCAGCTTCACTTTGAATTTCACTCGATTTAAAAACTCGTCCGCCTGAAACCAAAATATCTGCATTGTTATCTTTAAAAAGGAAATATGCATAAATTAACCTTTTCAGTGGGTCAGGCATTACACTTGCTTTTAAATCATTATCCGGGCTTTTATCATAAACGCCACCCCCAAGCACTACAATCAAAGATTTAGAGATATTATCACTACTTGTAAAAACCGGATGCATATCTTCAAGTGGGAGCAATAACCTATCTTTTACAGGCTCAATACTCAAAAGATAGATTAATGTTGATAAAATTAATAATAACACGCCTACAGGCTTATTCTTTCTCAATAATAAATATACCCCTACCACTAAAAGTAAGACTACAAAAAGCCCAGGCGGTAGCAATAAAAATGACAATATCTTTTTTATGGCAAAAAATATCATTTTAAAATATCCATAACTTTATCAAAAACCTGCTCAACAGAAATACTTTTTAAGCAGTCAAAATGATCCTTAGGACAACTTTTAAGTCCATGAACATGACATGGCCTGCAAATTACATCATTATTTTCAATAATATAACTATTTTTAAACTCAGGATAAAAACCAAAATGTCGCGTTGTTGAGCCAAATATTCCCAAAGTCTTTACCCCAAGTGCTACACCAGCATGTAAAGGGCCTGAATCAGTTGTTATCAAAAATTTTGATTTTTTTATCTCCTCAAGCATTTCCTTAAGGTCTGTTTTATTGACAAGATTGATAACACCTTTCTTATTAAAAACATCCCTAACACCTTGCCCTATTACCTTTACACTAAAACCAGCAATAACAAGCTTTTCAACCAGTTTATCAAAATATGGCCAAATCTTCGTATTTTTACTGGCAAAAGGGTGCACTACAATACTATTATCCTCTTTTACATCTTTGATATTAATAACAGGACGTAATGCCTCAATATCAGGTTCTTCTAATGAAAATGTTTTAATAAATTTTTTGATATATCTTTCAGTTACATGCTCTTCAAGACTTTTCTCAAGTATTCTAAACTTGGTAAACAACCTTCTTTGCCATGTCTTTTTATCATATCCTATGCTATTTGAATTACTAAAAAATCTTAATAGTAATGTCCTAAATTTTCCTTGTAAATCAAGGATATAATCGTAATCATTTACCTCATTTTGTAAGAAACCGAGATATTGCCAAAAGGTTAGACTTTTATCATATTGTAGGACTTTATTAACATTGACATCATTTTCAAAAATGAAGCTGAAACCCTTATCTGTCAAAATGTCTATCTGCTTGAAAAGCCCGGTACTTTTTATAAAATTGATTACTCCGGTGGTCAAAATTACGTCACCAAAAGCACTGTATCTAACAATTAGTAGTTTCATTTATCCCCAATTTAGCAAGTATTTTTCCCAATACAACATTTTCATCAATATCATTCATACATTTGAAATGCTTTTCAGGACAACGGTTTTTCCCATGAATATGGCAAGGCCTGCAATACAAATTTTTTACTTCGATAATTTCAGCATCATCCGTATATGGATAAAATCCAAACGCAGGGACTGTTGGGCCAAAAAAACATAAAATTTTTCTTTTATGCGCCACCCCCATATGAAGGGGGGCACTGTCATTACAAACCAATAGGTCTGAAGACTTGATAGCAGACGATAACTCAGCAATTGAAGTTTTTAAAGCAAAATTAAAAAATGGAACTTTCACATTTTTTTTAAATCTAAGGAAATCATCTTCTTCACTTTTTGCCGCCAATACAAGGGAATAGACCCCTTTCTCATAAAGCTTATTGACAAGAAAAGCATACTTTTCTGCCGGCCACATCTTTGTCTTCCAATTACTTGTGGGAGCAAGCACCACTATCTTTTTTCCATTAGCTACTATATTCAAATATTTACGTAATTTACAAAAAAAAGTATCATCACTTGAGATTTCAGGTTTGCCTGCAATAGATTTTACTTCTTCAAGATTAAAGTCATCTATCAGCTTACTTCCCAGCATTAAATTCCTTTCCACCTCATGCAAACTCATATCCCTATGTACCTTATGAGTATAAACAAATGGCAACGACGCTTCGTTAAATCCAACTTTAATATTTGCCTTAAGCATCTTAATAAGCAAACTGCTTCTAAATGACTTATGAATAGAAATTACAATATCAAAGCCAATATCGTTCATTTTTTTAGCAAATTTTACAATACCTATTAACCCTTTATCTTCTTTTCTTTTATCATAAACGACAACTTCATCAATAAAGTCTAAATTTCTGAACAATGGTGCACTTTCAGGTCTAACACAAAAATAAACTTTGCTCTCCGGTATTTTATGCTTCAAATATTTTAAAAGAGGGGTTGTTAATATACTATCCCCAATAAAAGATGGATTAAAAACCAGTATTTTCATCATAATTTAAGTGATAAACTTACCCTACCCCTTTCTTTATCAATTTTAATTATCTTAACATTTACTATGTCACCTAACTCGACTACTTCACTCGGGTGTTTGATAAACCTATCAGCCATTTCTGATATATGAACAAGCCCGTCATTTTTAAGCCCCAAATCTATAAATGCCCCAAAATCTACTACATTACTAACTTTGCCTTGTAAAATCATCCCTTCATCTAAATCATTTATATCAACTACACCCTTCTTAAATATAACAGGAGCGACATTACACCTTATATCTATTTCAGGCTTCTCCAAATTTTCTATTATATCTGACAAAGTTTCAAGCCCAATATTTATTCTTTGTGCGATTTCTGCAATATTTTTACCCTTTAAGGCAAGCTTAACCATCTTATGATTTTCAGGCTTCAACGATAAGTAATCAAAAAGCTTATAAGTAGCATCATAACTTTCCGGATGTATAAACATTTTATCCAGCAACTCATCTCCATCATATATTTTAAGAAATCCCGCACATTGCCTATAAATATTTTCACCAATACCTGCAACATTTAGCAACTCTTTTCGATTTTTAAATTTACCTTTTTCATCCCTAAACTTAACAATCTTTTTTGCCAGAGATAAATTAAGGCCTGAGATATAGCTCAAAATGGAATAACCTGCTGTATTTAAATCAACACCAACTTTATTTACAACATCTTCTATTACATTTACTAATTTTTCGTTTAATCTATTCTGGTTTACATCATGCTGATACATCCCGACACCAATAGATTTTGGTTCTATTTTGACCAATTCGGAAAGTGGATCAAGCACTCTTCTTGCGATTGATATTGCCCCTCTGATTGTTAAGTCCAACTCCGGAAATTCTTCATTGGCAATTTTACTTGCAGAATACACACTTGCCCCTGCTTCACTTACAATAGTGTATTCCACGCCAAGACTGTGTTTTTCAATCATATTTGCCACAAATTCTTCAACCTCTCTGCTGGCAGTACCATTTCCGATAGCAATGGCATTAATGTTATATTTTCTAATTATTTCGGTAAGTGTTTTCTCACTTCCATCAATATCTTTCTGAGGCTCTACGGGATATATTACCCCATAATTTAACAATTTCCCTGTTTCGTCTATTGCTGCATATTTACACCCTGTCCTAAAAGCGGGATCAACCCCTAAAATCCTTTTATTTTTAACCGGTGGGGTTAGAAGAATGTTTTTCAAGTTTTCTTCAAATACTTTAATAGCCTTCTCTTCTGCAAATTCCTTCAATTCACTTCTAACTTCAAGCTCTATGGATGGTAAAAGCATTCTTTTCAGTGCCTTTTGTATTGAAGCCTCTATATAGACATTAAAAACAATATCTTTGTGTAAAATATTTTTTATTGAGTTTATACCTTTCCCTTCATCAATATTTATCTTAACCCTTAATATTTTTTGTCTTTCCCCTCTGAAAATTGCTAAAATTCTATGGGAAGGGATATTTTTAACTTTTTCTTCATATTCATAGTAGTCTTCATATACTGTTCGTCCTGTCACATCTTTAGACTTTGCTGAAACGATGACCCCCTCATCTTTGAATATCTCTCTAATTCTGTTTTTTATATCAATATGATGACCTATCTCTTCGATAATTATATCTTGTGCCATCTCAATAGCAATTTCAGGGCTGACCACACCCTCAGTTACAAACTTTTTTGCTTCCTCAAATATTTTTGATTCTTCAGCAGTAACTTTAATAAAGTCTGACAAAGGGGCAAGGCCAAACTCTTTTGCAATATCAGCTTTTGTTTTTCTTTTAGATTTATAAGGAGCATAATAATCTTCAACCTCTTTGAGAGTTTCAGCTTCTAAAATATTTACTCTCAGCTCATCAGTAAGTTTGCCTTTTTCATCAATTAACCTAATAACCTCTTCTTTACGTTTTTTAAGATTTTCTAAATATTCATACCTTTCCAAAATATCCCTTATCTCATTTTCATCCATACTTCCCGTCAATTCTTTCCTATACCTTGCAATAAAAGGGACTGTATTTCCGTCAAGATGAAGCTTTAATAGATTTTCCACATGTTTTGATTGCTTATTAAATTCTTTCGCTAATATTTCAACCATCGATACCTCCAGTTTAAAGAGCATTACTTTTAACTATAAAATTCAAACTTATCAAGATTTCTTTAATATTTTTAATTATTCAATTGAGATATTTTTATTTTAAATATATTGATATTTGAATAATGAGGCCCAAAGGCCTCAAAAAAAAAGAAAAAATATATAAAAAAACCTACTTTAGGGGGAGTCCATATCTAAAAAGTGGCAATAATAAAAATGAACATTTTGAGCTTAAAATACGGAGAGAGAGGGACATGTAAAGTCCAACTCTGTATCCGATTGTCCAAAACGTTTCCTATATTATCAATAACATACACCATAGGTGTTATAATTTATTCTACTTGTTTCTACAGGTTCAGTCCCCCTCAGGGGAGCCAAACATACACTTCTTAGAGACAAAAAATTGTTCCAAAAACGTACATTTAAAACAAATTTATAGTCACAAAATTGTACTAAATGACTAACTTTGATTAAAAGATTTTTTTCAAAGTTTACTCTCACATTTTTTATCAGTGGATGCTTGTACTATATTTTTATTATTTTTTCAATTTTTATTTTTTTATAAAAGGTAGGTAAATTATAAAATTATTTTTTATAGAGGTTTGAAACTTTTATACTTGTGGATATGCCTAAGGGATAAAATCTAGTTCTGCATTTATTGACTCTATTTTATTGACTAGTCTTGCTTCTATTGTTTCTGGCCTAGTTTCTGAGCTATTGCTTTTAGTGTAATGATGGCTCAAAATTATATTTGCCAGCATGGCTTTTAATTTGAAAGGTATTTTCATATTTTCTATTTTTTTTGTAAACATTAAGAATCCCAATGTAATATGACCAATATACTTGCCATAGTCGGTTATTGAATTATCTTTATACATATAAATTTTCCCAATATCATGTAAAAACAAACCTGTTATTAATATATCTTTGTTTATTTTTCCTTCGTATTCTGATCCTTTTATCAAATTGATTCCCATTTCCATACTATTTGTTGTATGAAGTAGTAATCCACCTCTGTAGCAATGATGGTTATACAGGCTTGCTGGTGCAGACTTGAATTTTTTAACAAAGATTTCATCTATTAAAAATTTATCTATAATCTCTCTACAATATTCATTTTTGATTTCTTTTATAATTGTTTCAAATCTTGACCAAGTATCGTTTCTACTTTCCCCTACGACTTTTAATTTATTAATATTCAAAAAATATTTAGAATTCTTTTTATTGTACTTACCCCATATGGCAACTTTATCACCTTTCTTAACAACTGAGTAGTATATATCTATATCACTGAAACAGTACCCGTTTTTAATTTCAAGGCTGTTACTTAATTTTAGTTTTAAAAAATCATTACCATTATTAGATTTTATAATCTCTTTTTCTAATATAATAAATTCCTCGTTCTGAACAAAGGGATTTGTACATGGTAAAGTATTTAATGGCATATTAGTCCTCTACTATTTTCTGAAAAAAGCTATTAATCTGTTTACCATCTTTATCTTTGTTAGGCATGAACCTATTATAAACAGTAAGAGTTGTTTTGATATTTGCGTGACCAAGAGTTCTTGAGACCCAATTTATGTCCTCGCCATTTCTGATTGCTAATGACGCAAAGGTGTGTATCATATTTACTTTTCAAAAGGTTTATAAATTTGTTAAGAACATTCTTTTGAATAAATTCTAAAGCCCCGGGAATATGTTTTTTATCAGTATTAGCATTTACAAACTGTTTCCCTGTATTTTCTATAATTTTAGAATAAACATTAAATGAGATTTTAATTATCTCAGAAATCGAAATTGTAGACAATTGCACATTCCATTAACATTTTTTCTTGGTATTCAAAAATAGCATCTTTAAATTGCTCCAAACTTAACACTGATTCATATTCATTAGAATTTATGATGTTACTATGTCCAGCTATCTCATTAATAATATTAAAATCAAGTTTTTCAAAAAGATAAGTTCTAAGAAAGTGCCTCATGAAGTTTGTTTCTATATTTTTAATTTCATCTTCACTACCCAATGCTACATACAAAAAATCTTTAAATAACTTTTTAGTATATTTCATATTTTCAATTATCTTGTTATTTTCTTTTATAAACATAACAAAATTTGTATCTGCTTTATTTTTTATGCCTTTTAATCCTATACTATCTATAAAACTATTATTCAAATTCTCATTTGTTAAAATTATATTTGAAATTTCAGGAATCAAAGGAATCGTTCTGTAAACCAGCTGTTTATTTTGTTTTTTGTCACATATGTTTACAGCATAAGATGATTCATTTAGTTTTAAAATATAGATAGTTTTTTTGTCATATTTATTTCGATGACGCAGCCCCGTGACTAGTTGCACTAATAAAAGGACATAAAAATTTCTTAAATTAAATGAAAAAATATCATCAGTTCTATTTTTTTCATAAGCATTACTTAGGCCCTTAAAAATAATCTCAATTTTGCCAAGCTCAACTACCTTTTTAGAACCAATCTTAGTACTCTCAATAGATACTTCTACTTTATCATTTTGTTCTAACCCTATTTTTTTCATCATAGAATGATATTTATCTAAATATTCATCATTAACTTTCTTTAAATCTAAGTTAGTATAATGCATTGGGGAATCAGAATAATTTGTTAAAGAACAAGAAATATAGTTTGCGTAAATCGGATTTAGATTTAATGAACCAACATAGTAATACTTAAAAAAGTTATCTACTTTTGTACCATTAATAACATCAACTCTATTTACCTCAGGAATTAAGCTACCATACTTATTATCTCTAACATTGTCAAAAAATGTATTTAATAAAATTGCGCCATCAATAAGGCTACTTTTATTTTTATTTAAATATTCTAGAATTCTTTGTAAATAATGAGGCAATATAATTTCAATATTTTGTTCATTAAGTGACTTATATGAATATTTGGCAAAATCTTTAGATATTTTAATACAACTTTCTCCTCCGCGTATTATCTCATACCAAACTTGATATGATATGCCTGTATGGCAACTCATAATAAGGCATACAATTGGAAAGATATGAGTTTTATACTTCTCCTTATTATTTTTTAAAATATTCTTAGGAAGCTTATGTAAAAATAACAATTCATTTAAAGAAATTGTTTCATTTCTGCTTGGAAAATAGACTCTATTTTTATTTACAGCTTTGTCCTTCTGAGTAGTTATTTTCAAATTTAAATCACTACTAGCATTAATTAGCTCAACATAATTTTCATCATCATTATCAGTGAGGTAAACGTTCTCAACCGTCTTTTTACCATCTTTAAATTTAGTATCATATTGAATTTTGGTATAAACAGTTTTATCTGATTCTTTAGAAACCTTAAACTTTTCATGGATAAAAGTCTTGAAATTATCTAAGTTTGATTTACCGTTGGTGGTTTTGGAGTTATTCTTATTAATTTTTGATAATAAGAAAGATAAATCATTATAATTCAATGAGTATTTATTAAATTTTTCTTCTAAGATTTTTTCATATTTTGATAACTCATTTTCTATCAATTTAAAAATATATGATATAGCACGTCTATATGTATTTAATTTATTTTTAGTAGAATATCTTTTATCTTCAGAAAGCTCATAAAGCTTCCATGAAAATGTGTAACCTAAGTAATTATAAGTCTTAAGATTCTGCATTTGACTAACAAAATATAACAAGGGATAATCAGAAGCTCTTAAATCAACATTATCAATTTTACTGTTACAGGATTCTTCAATAAATTCTTCTATCTCTTCTTTATCAATATGTTCAAGATATTTATAATTTTTCACTAATCCAACTTTTATAAGTGGAATAAATTTAATCGTCTTGTTATTTATTCCATGGATATTAAGAAATTTTTTACTTTTGCTATGTAATTTATTGTAGGTATTTTCTAACACTTCAGACCATCTATAAAAGATTTAAACCAATTTTTTTAAGGTTTTGTTTAATATTAATACATTTATTGCCAAGCCTACCTACTTTTATTACTAAAACGTTATGAGCACAGGCTGTTATTTTTTCCCCATCCTCAATGAAGTTACAATAATTTTCCTTTTCATCAACATTTTTAGGTTCAACTTCATACAGTTTATATTCTCCAGCATTTAAATTTAAATTAAGTATAAAATAATTACCCTGCACTTTAAATAATACCTTGCACTCATTGAATTTATTATTGATTAAGTAAAATTTACCAGTAAGTTCACCAAAATTTACATATCTATATGGATACCTAGAACCTAAAGTGTCTGTTTGGTTACAATTAAATGGTCCTATTACTCTTCCATTATAATTTATTGTTGCATTAGTATCTTTAAACGACACTGTAAAGGTATTATTACCATCAACTAATGAATATTCATTTTCACATAATATTTTTGTGTCTTCCTTATCATCAAATGACCCAGATATTTTTTTGGGTTCATGTTTAGATACAGGCTCATGTATGGGTTTCAGTTCAGGATTAAGTTTTGTTTCTGATTTAGGTATTGATTCAGATTCAATTTTTGGTTTTGACTCACTTTCAGATTCATCTTTAAGCCTGTTATTTCTATAAGTATTGTAATGAAAAGGGAGTAGTCTAAAAAACTTTTTAAATTCAATATCTACTGTTTTAACAAACTCTTTTAAAACATTTTCATTTTTAGTCAAAAAACTTGATACGTTTTTATTGTTGTAAAAATTACTTTCAAGTATTTCATTTATAAACAAGTAGGTTAGCAGATATTCTAAATTTATATTATTGTTTTCTAATATTTCTTTTAGATTCCCCTCTATAATAATACAATTAATCTTTAAATCACCTGCTTTTTCATTTTTTTGTTTATTTGAAAAATGTAACTTACATATATTTAATGTAGAACATATTGGAGTTAGAACTTTGTATGTATCATTTTCCAAAACTACAACTGGAGTTAATGTCGCAGTTTTAAGTTGTATTAAATTTGATATATTGTTGCCATAAAAATAATAATCATCAGTGCCAACTTTAATAATTTCTCCAAAGAAATCAAAAAAGGTTATTTGATCAATAGAAACTTTTTGTTTGCGTGTGTTTTTAGAATTTAAAATTAATTCTAGCGCTTTAACATAATTTGAAGTATTAGTTTTTCTTTTCTTAAGTGGCATAACTCCCTCCTGTAATAAAACTTTTACTCCTAAAAAATGAATTATAAACCGAAATTGTCAAGACTTTTTTTAAATTTTCAGAAATATCAATTAATTATATATGCAGAGTGCCTTTGGTAGCTTTAAATGTTTCAGAGAATTTATGTAGTTTTTGCATATTTTTTGTTCTAACTAATTGAGCTAGTTAGAATAAAAGAGAGCAAGTAAAATTTTGAAAAAATAAACTAAAAAATTAACAAAACTGTTAACTTATACATTGGCAATTTTGTTAAGTTTTTTTTATTGACGTTAACAAAGTAAAAGAGTCTTAGCCCTCACTATTTTTTATTGACTTTGACACCGTATCAAGCTCATTTATCATTGAATTCTGTTGTTGTATTTTCTATATTATAAGCCTGAAGGGTTAAGGAAGTCTGGGCATTGGGCCCGGAACCTTCAGTGAGGGAGTGATAATCACTCCCTTATTTTTTGGATACTATTTCAATATTTATATTCTAAACAACTAATTGGCACTTTATTTAATTCATTTTTTAATTGCTTCCAATTTGGTAAAAAAGTGTCCATATAATGGTAGAATCTTTTGTTATGAAATCTTTCTAAAAGGTGTACCATTTCATGGACGATGACATATTCCAAACATCGCTCAGTCTTTTTGGCTAGCTCAAGATTAAGCCAAATTCTTTTCTTTCTAATATTACAAGAACCCCACCTGGTTTTCATTTGTCTTATTTTAAACTCAGATACTTTTACATTCAAAATTTTCTCCCATTTATAAATGATAGTAGGGATTTGTTTTTTTAGCTGTTCTCGATACCACTCAGTAAGGAGTTTATGCCGCTCTGCAATTGGTGTATTAGGCTTAATATGTAGTTCTATGTATTCTTTGTTTTTCAAAACCACTTTAGGTTTTTTATCTATTTTTATAATTTTTAACAAATATTGCTTACCCTGGAAGTAATGACTTTCTCCTTGTTTGTATTCTCTTGGTGCTATGCGTTCTTGTTCTATAAACTTTTTTTGGTTACGTTTTATCCAAGCGAGTTTTGATAAGATAAATACACGAATTGCATCTTCATTTAGATTAGTTGGTACAGAAACTCTAACTCTGCCTGTTAGTGGATAAACAGCAAGATTTATGTTTTTTATATTTTTACGAATTACGTCAATTTTTATGCCATTTATATTGATTTGTTCCATTAATATTCCCCCTAATTCTTTATTGCATTTAATTTGTTAATGCTAATATAAAAGTTATTATTTTAGACAACTAATTTTTTGTATTATTTTTTACAAAAATATCATTTGTTTTGTAAAA